>NZ_SRLV01000004.1:0-202124 GCF_006518205.1 Myxococcus sp. CA005
GCCATGGCCCGGGGGATTGCCACCTGGCTGCCGCGCTGCCCCACCTGCCACCGCTCCAACCACCCACGCTCCTCGCGCAGCCCACCCGATCTCCCCGTCCACCCGTCGGGGCCCTGACGCAGTAGTGCTAGGCGCAGCCTCGGTGCGCGAGCTGCCCCGCTTCGCGCAGTACTCGGTAGAAGCTCGCCTCGCTTGCCACGTACTCGCCCCTATCCGCCAGCCTGGGGACAATCTGCTTGGGCGAGATGTCGCGGAACTCCTTGCTGTTGGCCACGGCGAGAATGCGCCGCCGCTCCAGCTCGGAAAGCCGGTTGGCCGGCCGGGTATGTGGGCCGAACCTGCCGTCCTGGGCCGTGGCAGGCTTCCTCCAGCGTTGTTTACCGCCGGTGCCGGTACTCCTCCACAGCTCGCGACTGTGGACGCCATCATCTGCGGTGAAGAAGAGGAGACGGTTACCGCGCGTCAGCTCCAGCGGGTCCGAGCCCATGGGGCCGCGCTAGATGTCTCTCAGCAGGGCCGGAGCGGCGCCCCAGCCTGTCTGTAGGCGGCGCTCGCGGCGCCGTCATTCACTGGACCCTCCAGATCGGTGGACATGGGACCGCAGCCGGTGAGGAGTGCCAGCCCCAAGGGGAAACGTTTCCAGGGATTCATTGCGCTGCTCCTTGCGGAGCGGACGTCATGGATGGCCGCCGCCCCGGTAGAGACGCAATCTGGGAGGTGTGCCGTCCGCGGCCAGCTGCTCAGGGGGCGCAGCGGCGGGGGCGGGGGAAGTCGCTCGGGCCTCCTCCGCGGGCACAGCGTCGGCATCCACACGGCTCGCCGCCGAGCCGCGCGAGCTGGCCCCGACGCTCGACGACAGCAAGGCGCACAGGAGGCCCGTCTCCTGGCTTGCGCTCCGTGTCGATCCGGACGTCGTCGAGTGTGACATCCCGCAGGGCCACCATGCTGCCGAGCCGGACGTGGTCCACCCGGGGCTCCGACATGCGCACCCGGCTGGACGCGAAGGGACACTCGAACTCCATGCCCGGTCGCTGGAGGTAGAGCAGCAGCTCCAGGCCGGGGCAACTTCAGTCAGAGGCTACTGGGATACTGACTCGGTCGTATCGGCGCGCGCCAGAAGCTCGGTCAGGACGCGTGCGAGCGCATCGGCCCCGGGGAGTCGCAGGACGGTGTAGTGATCTCCCTGAACGACGTGCACCGCCAGTTGAGTTGCATGGCGGCTCCATCCGCGGTCTTCCGCCTCGGAAGGCTCCAGTTCGGTGTCGCTGCCGCGTAGGACTGTGAGGGAGCCTGGGAAGGTGCCCAGCGTGTGCTGTTGGAGCGCACGGACGTTGGCGGTGAAGACACGAAGCAGCGCGTGGAAGTGCTCCATGCCGGCGTCTGGGACGAAAACACCCGCCTCGCGGTCCTCCTGGAGCACGCGTTCCACCAGTGCCTGCGGGTCACTCACTGCCCCCTCCACGGTCATTGCTGACGCGATACCCGCCGTGAGCGCCAGGTCCAGCGCGAACATCGTTGCAGCGGCCGAGTCGTCGTTGGTGGTGACACCTTGGGCCAGCGAGGTGGAACTGGGCTCAATCAGGGCAAGGACCTCCACCGTCTCACCACGCTGGTGGAGCAGGCGCGCCATCTCGAAGGCGATGACGGCTCCGAGTGACCATCCTCCCAATCGGTACGGGCCCTGGGGTTGCAGGGTGCGGATGGCGTCCACGTAGCTGGCCGCCATGGAGTCGATGGACTCGAGCGGAGGCAGTGTTCCCTCCAGCCCCTGGGCCTGCAAGCCGTAGAAGGGCTGGTCAGGGCCGAGCCTGCGCGCCAGCTCGGTGTAGCAGAACACGGTGCCTCCCACGGGGTGGACGCAGAAGAAGGGCAGTCGCGAGCCACTGCGTTGAATCGGAACGAGCGGCGTCCAAAGCGCGGGTTCGCGCCGTAGGAAGGCGGCCAGCCCCTCGACAGTGGGGGTCTGGAAGAGCGCCGCGGCTGGCAGCGTTCGACCCGTTCGCGCTCGCAGCATGGACAGCAGCCGCACCGCGAGCAGTGAGTGACCGCCCAGTTCGAAGAAGTCGCTCTTCGCGCTGATTGGCGAGACACCGAGCAGTTCCTCGAAGAGACGCGCCAACTCAAGTTCGTATGCGTCGCGCGGCGGGACGTAGACCTCATGCCGCGGAGACGTTTCCTCGGGTAGCGGAAGCGCCCTGCGATCCACCTTGCCGCTCGTGTTGAGTGGTAGAGCCTCCAGGGTGACGAAGGCCGAGGGCATCATGTGCTCGGGCAGCCGTTCCTTGAGGAACGGCCGGAACGTACCGGAGTCGACGGTGGCCGCGGGCTCCGCGACCACGTATGCCACCAAGCGCTGCAGCCCTGGCGTGTCTTCTCGGACCAGGACCACGGTGTCGCGCACCGCGGGGTGTTGGCGCAGCGCGGACTCAATCTCTCCCAGTTCGATGCGGAAGCCGCGCAGCTTCACCTGGAAGTCGATGCGGCCCAGGAACTCGAGTTCGCCCTGGGGCAACCAGCGAGCCCGGTCTCCCGTCCGATAGAGACGGGCGCCGGAGGCCGTGCTGAAGGGATTGGGAATGAACCGGTCGGCGGTGAGCTCAGGACGATTCAGGTAGCCACGCGCCAAGCCCGCTCCACCAATGTAGAGCTCACCTGGCACACCTACCGGTACAGGCTGCAGGTACGCGTCCAGCACGTAGGTTTGAGCGTTCGCCAACGGACCGCCCAGCGATGGAGGCAGGGATGCTCCGCGCACAGGACGCAGCGTGGAGTCCACGGTGCACTCCGTGGGGCCGTAGACGTTGAAGCACTCGATGCGGGGATGGGCGGAGAGCCGGGCCCAGAGCGCCTCGTCCAGTGCTTCGCCCCCGGCCAACACTCGCAAGGGCCGGTGGGCCGCGAGGCCCTCGTCCAGCAGCAGGCGCAGCAGCGACGGGGCACAGTCCAGCACGTCAACGTCATTCTGCTCCAGCCACGCCAGCATGATGCGCGCATCCTCTCGAGCGGTTTGCGGCACCACGCACAGCGCATGTCCGTCCGCGAGCTGCACTAGGTGTTGCACGGAGGCGTCGAAGGACAGTGACGCGTTGAGGCTGACCCGTAGGGGCTTGTCCATGCCTGCGTAAGCGGCGGCCGCCAGCGCCGCGCGCAGGTTCATCACCGAGGCATGCTGTACCATGACGCCCTTGGGCTTGCCGGTGCTGCCTGAGGTGTAGATGACGTACGCGAGGTGTTCGGGTTCACTGAGCCTCGGTGGATTGGATTCGGACCGCGGCTCGTTCGTGGGAGCGGCGTCGTCCACGCAGAGGACTTCCACCTTGTGCCCGGCGAGCTTGTCCGCGACGCGCTGCTGCGTGAGCACGCAGCCGACGTTTGAGTCGCTCACCATGTAGGCCAGGCGCTGGGCGGGATAGGCCGGATCCATAGGGACGTAGGCGCCGCCTGCCTTGAGGATGGCGAGGACGCCGACGACCATGTCGACCGAGCGCTCCATGCACAAGCCCACGCGGACTTCGGGCCCTACGCCTCGAGTACGCAGGGCCCATGCGAGTTGGTTGGCCCGACGGTTGAGTTCGGCATAGGTGAGCGAGTGCTCATCGTCGAGCACGGCGAGGGAATCGGGAGAAAGGGCTGCACGGTCCTCGAACCGCTCGTGCAAGCATCCTTCCCAGGCGACCTCTCGGAGCGTGGCATTCCACGCCCCCAGCAGCGTGTCGCGGTCGGCCGGTGGGAGCAGCGCTGCCTGATCGTAGCGGCCACCTGGTCCCGCGGCCACGGCTTCCAGTGCGCGCAGGTAGTACTGCCCCAACTCCCGCGTCCGCTCCGCTTCGTGCCGAGTGCCCGTAGTGGAGATGGAAATCGACAGCGACGAGGTGTCCGGGTCCTGGGTGAAGGTGACTCCGAGCGGGAGTTCCATCCAGGCTGCGCCCAGCATCTCGTCCACGAAGCGCAGCCCCTTCTGTTGGGACAGCCCTCCCGCGACGTGGAAGTGGATGAAGTTGAAGAGCGTGTCGAACAGAGGCTGACCGCCGCGTTTCTGCTGGAGCCGCGCCATGGGGTAGCGGCGGTGCGGCATCAACTCCTGCTCATGCTTCGCGACCTGCTGGATGAGCTCCATCCATGTGCCGCCAGGTAGCGTCACTGGGAAAGGCACGCTGTTGAGGAACAGGCCAATCATCCGCTCACCATCCACGACTTCCGGACGACCATTGGTGACGATGCCGGTGACGACGGAGGTGCTGCCTTCGACGAAGCCCCGGACGCGCAGATGCACGGCCAGCAGCACCGTCTTGAGGGACACACCCGCCTCGTGGGCCACGCGTACCAATGCCTGCTGGAGAGAATTGGGGATGCGCACTTCGTGGTTGTGCAGCACGCGTTCGCCGTCCCTGGCCCGGTTCGGGCGAGGGCCTGGCGAGTCCATGGCTTCCATGCGCTTCAGCCAGAAGCGCTCACTCTCCGCGGACTGTTGGGCCTCACGCTCCAACGCGATGAACTGGCGGTAGGTCGCAGCCAGGGGCTGTGCCGGGGGCGCGTTGGAGTCGTCCTGCAATTCGAGGTAGCGGCCGAAGAGCTCCGAGAACAGGGTCGCGGCACTCCAGCCATCGAGGATGGCGTGGTGGAAGACGATGGTCAGTTGAACGCCGCGATCCGTGCGGCGATGCACGGCGACATGGAGCAAGGGCGCCTGGGTCCACTCGAAGGGCTTGATGCGCTCCGCTTCCACCCACTCCCGCAGGAAAGCGTCCTGCTGGGAGGGTTCCAGATGCCGAAGGTCCTCGATTCGCAGCGGTGGCCTGACCTCACGGTGGACGAGTTGGAGGGGCTCCTCGTAGCCATCCAGATGGAAGGAGGTTCGCAGGATGGCGTGACGCGCAATCAGTTCCTGAAACGCCTGACGCAGCAGCGGCTCGTCTAGCTTCAGCTCCAGATGGAAGCTGAACATGTCGTGGTAGATTCCGGCTGAGGCATCCAGCGCGCTCTCGAAGAGCATGCCCGACTGGAGCGCGGCCAGCGGGAAGGCATCCTCCACGTCTTCCGGCAGCCGCTTGCGGTCCGCTTCGGACACGAAGCCGAAGGGGGCCACGTCATGTGCGGCAGGGGAGGACTCTCCGGCGTGCTTCACCACGCCGGAGAGCTGGCGGATGGTCGGGTGCTGCAGCAGCTCCATGATAGGCAGCTCCAGGCCCCGTTCGCGTAGCTTGGCGATGACCTGGATGCTGCGGATGGAGTCTCCGCCCAGTTCGAAGAAATTATCGTCGATGCCGAGCTGGCGCAGGCCCAGGACCGCGGCCCAGATATCGGCGATAGCCTGCTCGGAGGCATCTCGTGGTGCCTCGAAGGATGCGCCCGTCAGCGCTCGGTCCGCGTCGGGGGCGGGCAGGGCCTTGCGGTCCACCTTGCCGTTTGCCGACAGTGGCAGGGACTCCATCGGAATGAAGATGGCGGGGACCAGATACTCGGGCAGCTTGCGCAGGACGTGGTCGCGTAGGGCACGTGCATCGACAGACTCCACGCCGTCTTCGCCCACGACGTAGGCCACCAGGCGCTTGTCTCCTGGAGAGTCCTCACGAGCGAGGACGACAGCCTCCTGGACGCCTGGAGCCTGCTGGAGGACGGATTCGATTTCGCCCAGCTCGATGCGGAAGCCGCGCACCTTCACCTGGAAGTCGGAGCGGCCGAGGAACTCCAGCGAGCCGTCCGCCCTCCAACGGACGCGGTCGCCGGTGCGGTAGAGGCGAGCGCCCGGGGCGGAGGAGAAGGGGTGAGGGAGGAACTTCTCAGCCGTCAACTCCGGGCGGCTTAGGTAGCCCCAGGCGAGGCCGTCGCCACCGACGAAGAGTTCGCCAGGGACGCCGACAGGGACGGGCTCCATGCGCGAGTCGAGGACGTAGGCCGTGGAGTGCCCCAGGGGCCTGCCAATGGGGACGGAGGTGCCGAAGGCCTCCCCCGCGCGAAGGGAGTGGGTGGCGGAGAAGGTGGTGTTCTCGGTGGGGCCGTAGCCGTTGACGAGGACTGCGCCGAGGGGAATGCGCTCCAGGTGCTGACGGACGCGCAGAGGCGGCAACACGTCACCGCCAGCGAGCACCTGCCGGACGCCGGCTAAGGCGTTGCCCTGGTGAAGCACCATCTGCTCGAAGAGGGCAGCGGTGAGCCAGAGGGTGGAGACGCGGTGGTGAGTCAGCAGTGCGGCGAGTTCATCCAGAGAAGGCGTGTGAGGCGGAGCGAGGACGAGGCGAGCACCGTGAAGCAGCGCGCCCCAGAGCTCCAGAGTGGACGCGTCGAAGGCGACGGGGGCCAGCTGGAGGAAGACTTCGTCAGGGCCGAAGTGGATGAAGGGGTTGGCGAGGACGAGGCGAGAGACTGCGCGGTGGGGTATGCAGACGCCCTTGGGCCGGCCGGTGCTGCCGGAGGTGAACATGACGTAGGCGAGATCATCACCGCCCACGTCCGCGGATGGAGGCGCGCCATGTGGCAAGGCGGCGATGAGGTCCGCGTCCGTGTCCACGCACACCATCAACCCGCCCGAGCTGGGCAGCTCATCGGCGAGCGACTCCTGCGTGACGAACACGCTGACGCCGGCCTCCTGAAGCAGCAAGGAAATGCGTTCAGCGGGGTAGTGGTGGTCGATGGGCACGTAGGCGCCGCCTGCCTTGAGAATGGCAAGCAGGCCCACCACCATGTCCGGCGAACGTTCCAGGCACAGGCCCACGCGGGTGCCTCGGGAAACGCCATACGCGCGCAGGTGGTGCGCGAGCTGATTTGAGCGGCGGTCCAGCTCCACGTAGGTGACGACGCTCTCACCGCTGATAAGCGCCATGGCGTCTGGCGTGCGAGTCGCCTGATCGGAGAAGAGAACGTGAGTCGGTGTATCGCGCGGGAACACGGCGGACGTCGCGTTCCAGTCGACCAGGAGCTGCTGACGCTCTTCTGTGCGCAGAAGGGGCAACTCGACCAGACGCTGGTTCTCATCCGTGACGATGGCTTCCAGCAGCGTGCGGAAGTGCCCCATCATGCGCGCGGCGGTGGAGGCATCGAAGAGGTCGGTGTTGTAGTTCAGTGCGCCGGAGAGCCCTTCCAGGGTCTCTTCCAGCAAGAGACTCAAGTCGAATTTGACGGTCTCCAGCTCCGTCTCCAGCACATGCAACGATAGCCCCTGCAACTCAAGTCGCACGGGCGGCGTGTTTTGCAGGGTGAAGGTGACCTGGAAGAGCGGCGAGCGGCTCGGGTCTCTCGCGGGTTGCAGCACCTCGACCAGCTTTTCGAACGGCACGTCCTGGTGTTCAGACGCACCCAGCGCCGCCGCCTTTGCCTGAGCCAACAGCTCACGGAAGGGGAGCTCCGGCGACATGCGGGCCCGGAAGACCAGCGTATTGACGAAGAAGCCGATGAGCCCTTCCAGCTCCGGCCGGGTGCGGCCCGCGATGGGCGAACCGACGCAGAGGTCCTGCTGACCGGAGTAGCGCGAAAGCAGCAACTGCCAGGTCGCCAGCAGGACCATGAAGGGCGTCGCCTCCTGACGACGCGCCAGTGCAGTCACAGCCTCGGAGAGCTTCGCGGGCATCCTCACCGGGAGGAGCGCTCCCCGGTACGTCTGCACCGCTGGGCGCGGCCTGTCGGTAGGCAGCTCCAGGGCCGCGGGGGCTCCATCGAGCTGTTCACGCCAGTAGTTCAGCCGTGAGTCAAGCACCGGCCCCTGCATCCATTCTCGCTGCCAGAGGGCGTAGTCGGCGTACTGCACCGAAAGCGGGGGCAGCTGTGCATCGCGGCCCTGGACGGCGGCTTCGTAGCCCTCCGCCACCTCCCGTACCAGCACGCCCACGGACCAGCCGTCGGACACGATGTGGTGCATCGTGACGAACAGGACGTGCCTGTCCGAAGCCAGCCTGAGCAAGCGCGCCCGGAAGAGCGGGCCGCGCACCAGGTTGAACGGGAGATGGGCCTCCTCGTTCGCGAGCTGACGAGCCCGGGCATCACGCTCACCTTCGGGCAGGGTGGAGATGTCCGTGATGGGCAACTCCAGCGTCTTGATCGGATGGACGACCTGTACGGGCAGGTCCCCCTCGTTCCGGAACGTCGTGCGCAGCGCCTCGTGTCGCTGCACCACCCGCAACAGGGACTGCTCCATCGCGCGAGCGTCGAGGGCTCCGTCGATGGCCACCGCCGCGGGGTTGTTGTACGTCGCGGTGTCGGGCGTCAGTTGCTCCATCACCCACAGCCGCTGCTGGACGAAGGACTGGGGCAGTGGACGATCGCGTGGCGCGGCACGGATGGGCGGCAGGGCACTTGCGGTGCCGCGAGCCCGCTCGGAATCCAGACGCGCGGCAAGCGCCGCCACCGTGCTCTGCTCGAAGAGGGCCCGCAGCGGCAGGTCTACGTCGAAGTCCTGCCGCAGCCGCGTTACCAACTGGGTGGCCAGGAGCGAGTGGCCCCCGAGTGCGAAGAAGTCATCCTCGGCGTTGACTGTCTCGACATGCAGCAGAGTGGCCCAGTGAGCGGCGACACGACGCTCCGTTTCCGTGCTGAGCGGGCGTGTGGCGGCACTCCGAGGGGCTTCCGGTGCCGGCAGGGCCTTGCGGTCCAGCTTGCCATTGGGGGTGAGTGGCAGGGCCTCCAATGTGACGAAGGCCGAGGGCACCATGTGCTCGGGCAGCCGCTCCTTGAGGAACGGGCGGAACGTACCGGAGTCCACGACGGTGGTGGCCTCCGCCTCCGCGACCACGTACGCCACCAGGCGTTGCAGCCCTGGCGTGTCTTCGCGTACCAGGACCACGGTGTCGCGCACCGCGGGGTGTTGGCGCAGCGCGGACTCAATCTCTCCCAGTTCGATGCGGAAGCCGCGCACCTTCACCTGGAAGTCGATGCGGCCCAGGAACTCGAGTTCGCCCTGGGGCAACCAGCGAGCCCGGTCTCCCGTCCGATAGAGACGGGCGCCGGAGGCCGTGCTGAAGGGATTGGGAATGAACCGGTCGGCGGTGAGCTCAGGACGATTCAGGTAGCCACGCGCCAGGCCCGCGCCACCAATGTAGAGCTCGCCGGGCACACCTACCGGTACAGGCTGCAGGTACGCGTCCAGCACGTAGGTCTGAGCGTTCGCCAACGGACCGCCCAGCGATGGAGGCAGGGACGCTCCGCGCACGGGACGCAGCGTGGAGTCCACGGTGCACTCCGTAGGGCCGTAGACGTTGAAGCACTCGATGTGGGGATGGGCGGAGAGCCGGGCCCAGAGCGCCTCGTCTAGTGCCTCGCCGCCGGCCAGTACGCGCAAAGGGCTGTGTGCGGCCAGACCCTCGTCCAGAAGCAGCCGCAGTTGTGAGGGAGCGCAGTCCAGGACGTCCACGGAATGCCGCTCCAACCACGCGAGCATCAGGCGGGTGTCCTCTCGTGTCGCTTGTGACACCACGCACAGCGCATGTCCGTCCGCGAGCTGCACCAGTTGCTGCACGGACGCGTCAAAGGACAGCGACGCATTGAGGCTGACGCGGAGGGGCTTGCCCACACCTGCGTAGGCGGTGGCTGCCAGCGCCGCGCGCAGGTTCATCACCGAGGCGTGCTGCACCATGACGCCCTTGGGCATGCCGGTGCTACCCGACGTATAGATGACGTAGGCGAGGTGCTGGGGTCTGCTGAGTCGCGGCGGGTTGGACGCGTCCCGTGAACCGTTCACGAGCCCTGCGTCATCCACACAGAGGACCTCCACCTTGTGCCCGGCAATCTTGTCCGCGACTCGCTGCTGCGTGAGCATGCAGCTGACATTCGAGTCACTCACCATGTAGGCCAGGCGCTGGGCGGGATAGGCCGGATCCATGGGGACGTAGGCGCCGCCTGCCTTGAGGATGGCGAGGACGCCTACGACCATGTCGACCGCGCGCTCCATGCAGAGGCCCACTCGGACCTCGGGCCCTACGCCTCGGGTACGCAGGGCCCAGGCGAGCTGGTTGGCCCGACGGTTGAGTTCGGCATAGGTGAGCGAGTGCTCATCGTCCAGCACGGCGAGAGCATCGGGAGAAAGGGCCGCACGGTCCTCGAACCGCTCGTGCAAGCAGCCTTCCCAGGCGGCCTCCCGGCGCGTGGCATTCCACGCCTCCAGCAGCGTGTCGCGGTCGACCGGTGGGAGCAGCGCTGCCTGCTCGTAGCGGCCACTTGGTCCCGCGGCCACGGCTTCCAGTGCGCGCAGGTAGTACTGCCCCAACTCCCGCGTCCGCTCCGCTTCGTGCCGAGTGCCCGTGGTGGCGATGGAGACCGATAGCGACGAGGTGTCGGGATCCTGGGTGAAGGTGACGCCCAGCGGGAGTTCCATCCAGGCGGCGCCCAGCATCTCGTCCACGAAGCGCAGCCCCTTCTGTTGGGACAGCCCCCCCGCGACGTGAAAGTGGATGAAGTTGAAGAGCGTGTCGAACAGAGGCTGACCGCCGCGCTTCTGCTGGAGCCGCGCCATGGGGTAGCGGCGGTGCGGCATCAACTCCTGCTCATGCTTCGCGACCTGCTGAATGAGCTCCAGCCATGTGCCTCCAGGCAGCGTCACCGGGAAGGGGACGCTGTTGAGGAACAGGCCAATCATCCGCTCACCATCGACGACTTCGGGGCGGCCGTTGGTGACGATGCCGGTGACGACGGAGGTGCTGCCTTCGACGAAGCCGCGGACGCGCAGATGCACGGCCAGCAGCACCGTCTTGAGGGACACACCCGCCTCGTGAGCCACGCGTAGCAAGGCCTGCTGGAGAGGCCCGGGGATGCGCACGTCGTGGGTGTGTAGGACGCGCTCGTCGTCCCGGGACCGGAGCGGGCGCGGACTTGCTGCGTCCACTCCATCCATGCGCCGCAGCCAGAACCGCTCGCTCTCATGGGAGTTCTGGGTTTCACGCTCCAAGGCCACGAACTGCCGGTAGGTGGCGGCCGGGGACGGCGCGGCAGGGGTTTCAGTGCCCTCCAGCAATTCGAGGTAGCGGCCGAAGAGTTCCGAGAGAAGGGTCGCGGCGCTCCAGCCATCGAGGATGGCGTGGTGGAAGACGATGGTCAGCTGGACGGTGGTTTCCGACCGGCGATGCACGCAGAGCCGCATCAGCGGCGCCTGGTTCCAGGTGAACGGCTGGACGCGTTCCTTCTCCGCCGACACCTGCAAGTAGGCCGTTTGCTGGGGGGCCTCCAGGTGCTGGAGGTCTTCGAACTTCAGCGGCGGTTCCACTTCACGGTGGACGAGCTGGAGGGGCTCTTCGTGGCCGTCCAAGTGGAACGACGTGCGCAAGATGGCGTGACGCGCGAACAGCTCCCGGAAGGCTTGTTGCAGCAGCGGTTCGTTCAGCGCCATCTCCACATGGAAGCTGAACATGTCGTGGTAGATGCCGGCTGAGGCATCCAGCGCGCTCTCGAACAACATGCCTGACTGGAGCGCGGCCAGCGGGTAGGCGTCTTCCACGTCCTCGGGCAGCCGCTGACGGTCTGCCTCGGACACGAGGCTGAAGGGCGCGATCTGGCCCGCGGGGGCCACGCTCGTGGCTTTGATGACACCGGTGAGTTCGCGGATGGTCGGGTGCTGGAGCAACTCCAGCGTGGGCAGTTCCAGGCCTTGTTCCCGCAGCTTCGCGATGACCTGGATGCTGCGGATGGAGTCGCCACCCAACTCGAAGAAGCTGTCGTCGATGCCGACCTGACGGAGGCCCAGGACCTCGGCCCAGATATCGGCAAGGGTCTGCTCGGAGGCGTTCCGCGGTGCTTCGAACGGCGTTCCTGTCCGATTCAGGTCCGCGTACGGGGCGGGCAGCGCCTTGCGGTCCACCTTGCCGTTGGGGGACAGCGGCAGGACCTCCAGCGGCATGAACACCGCGGGCAGCATGTATTCGGGCAGCCGCGCCTTGAGGAATGTGCGGATGCCGCCCACAGCATTCGCGGCCTGTTCTTCCGACCGCGCTGCGGCGGTGGGCACGAAGTAAGCCACGAGACGCTTGTCGCCTGGGGCGTCCTCACGAGCGAGGACGACAGCCTCCTGGACGCCTGGAGCCTGCTGGAGGACGGATTCGATTTCGCCCAGCTCGATGCGGAAGCCGCGCACCTTCACCTGGAAGTCGGAGCGGCCGAGGAACTCCAGCGAGCCGTCCGCCCTCCAACGGACGCGGTCGCCGGTGCGGTAGAGGCGAGCGCCCGGGGCGGAGGAGAAGGGGTGAGGGAGGAACTTCTCAGCCGTCAACTCCGGGCGGCTTAGGTAGCCCCAGGCGAGGCCGTCGCCACCGACGAAGAGTTCGCCAGGGACGCCGACGGGGACGGGCTCCATGCGCGAGTCGAGGACGTAGGCCGTGGAGTGCCCCAGGGGCCTGCCAATGGGGACGGAGGTGCCGAAGGCCTCCCCCGCGCGAAGGGAGTGGGTGGCGGAGAAGGTGGTGTTCTCGGTGGGGCCGTAGCCGTTGACGAGGACGGCGCCGAGGGGAATGCGCTCCAGGTGCTGACGGACGCGAAGAGGAGGCAACACGTCACCGCCAGCGAGCACCTGCCGGACACCGGCCAAGGCGTTGCCCTGGTGAAGCACCATCTGCTCGAAGAGGGCAGCGGTGAGCCAGAGGGTGGAGACGCGGTGGTGAGTCAGCAGTGCGGCGAGTTCGTCCAAAGAAGGCGTGTGAGGCGGAGCGAGGACGAGGCGTGCACCGTGAAGCAGGGCGCCCCAGAGTTCCAGGGTGGAAGCGTCGAAGGCGACGGGGGCGAGTTGGAGGAAGACTTCGTCAGGGCCGAAGTGGATGAAGGGGTTGGCGAGGACGAGGCGAGAGACTGCGCGGTGAGGAATGCAGACGCCCTTGGGCCGGCCGGTGCTGCCGGAGGTGAACATGACGTAGGCGAGATCATCACCGCCCACGGTCGCGGGCAGAGGCGCGTCATGCGGCAAGGCGGTGATGACGTCCGCGTCTGTGTCTACACACACATGCTTGCTGTTGGATGCAGGGAGCCCTTCCGCCAGTGGCTTCGTCGTGACGAGCACGCCGATGCCGGCCTCCTGAAGCAGCAAGGAGATGCGCTCAGCGGGGTAGTGGTGATCGATGGGCACGTAGGCGCCGCCGGCCTTGAGGATGGCGAGAAGTCCCACCACCATGTCCGGAGAGCGCTCCAGGCACAGGCCCACGCGGGTGCCTCGGGAAACGCCGTACGTGCGCAGGTGATGCGCGAGTTGATTCGCACGACGCTCCAACTCCGCATAGGTGACGAGGGTCTCACCACTGACAAGCGCCACGGCGTCTGGCGCGCGAGCCGCCTGCTCGGAGAAGAGCGAGTGAATCGGCGTCTCACGTGGAAACGCCGTGGACTTCGCGTTCCAGTCGACCAGGAGCTGTTGACGCTCCTCGGTGCGCAGTAGGGGCAGCTCGGAGAGTCGCTGGTCGGCGTTCTCAACCACGCTCTCCAGCAGGCGCACGTAGTGGCGATCCATCCGTTCGACGGTCTTCGCGTCGAACAGGTCCGCGCAGTACTCGATGCGGCCGATGAACCGGTCCGGCCGGTCCTCGCGCAGCTCCATCAGCAGGTCGAACTGGGACACGCCCAGATCCAACTCCACGTAACGCGCGAGCAGGCCCGGAATCCGCAGGGCCGGCTGAGGCACGTTCTGGAGGACGAAGACGGCCTCGAAGAACGGATTGCGGCTGGGGTCGCGGGGCGGTTGCAGCTCCTCCACAAGCTTGTCGAAGGGCACGTCCTGGTGTGAGTAGGCATCCAGGCAGACCTGCCGCACCCGGTGCAGGAATGAGCGGAACGTCGGGTCCCCCGAGGCATCCGCACGCATCACCAGCATGTTGACGAAGAATCCGATGAGCGGTTCGAGCTCGGGGGCCCGGCGGTTGGCGACAGGCGAGCCCACCGCGAAGTCCTGCTGGCCGCTGTAGCGGTGCAGCAGCGTCTGGTAGGCCGCCATCAGCACCATGAAGAGCGTGGCGCCTTCCTTCTGCGCCAGTTGCTTGAGCTTCCGTGCCAGCTCTGGCTCGAGCCGGAAGTGGTGCCACCCGCCGCGATACGTCTTCAGCGCCGGTCGGGGATGGTCCGACGGAACGACCAGCGCGGAAGGCTGCGGCGTGAGCTGTCGTCGCCAGTAATCGAGCTGACCGGCCAGTTCCCGCGTTTCGAACTGCTCGCGCTGCCACCGCGCGTAGTCCGGGTACTGGAGTTCCAACTCCGGCAGGGGCGAAGGCTGGCCCTCCTCGAAGGCTTTGTAGAGCGCCATCAACTCCTGGAGGAACACGCCCAGGGACCACTGGTCCGTTACGGAGTGGTGCAGGGTCAACAGCACCAGTGCGTGCTGCGCATCGAGCCGCAGGATGCCGACTCGCAGCAGCGGCCCGGCGGAGAGGTCGAACTCGAAGTTGGCCTCCGCGATGATGCGGCGGCGTACCTCATCTCCCTGCGCCTCCAGGGACAGCGCGGACAGGTCCTCTTCGGGGAGGGTGAGCTCCAGCGAGGGGGCGACCACCTGCACCGGATCTCCGCCGTGGCTCCTCAGCGTCGTGCGCAGGGATTCGTGACGGCGCACCACCTCGTTCACACAACGGGTGAGCAGGGCCCGGTCCAGCCGCCCGAAGAACTCCACGCTCACGTGGACGTTGTAGGCAGCCATGCTGCTGGGATCCAGCTCATGCAGGACCCACAGACGCTGCTGAGGGAAGGATGCAGGAGCGGGTTCGTTGCTTTCGCGCCGGACCAGGACGGGCGCCGCCGCGTGAGGCTGCGCCGACTGCTGCTCTTGGAGGAGCAGGTCGAGAAGGGCGCGCTGCGAGGGAGAAAGCTGCTCGAGGGCCCGAGAGATGTCAGTCATCGAAGTCGATATCCAGAAAGTGGGGGGATCGGGTGCTCCAGCGGGGACTGGAGCTTCCGTTCACGCGGCCTTCACGCCGCGGCGCCGAAGCTCTTCGGCGAGCTCCTGCTCGGAGACGCGGGTGACCCGGTCGAGCAGCTCGCGATAGAGGGACTCTTGTTGCCGCGCCTGGAGGTCGGCGATTGCCTTCGCCAGACCCGCCACGGTGGGCGACGTGAAGAGCAGTGCCAGACTCAGGTCCAGCTGCAGCCGTGAGCGAAGGCGCCCGACGACCTGCGTGGCGAGCAGCGAGTGCCCGCCCAGCTCGAAGAAGTGGTCGTGCCGCGCCACCTGTTCGACACCCAGGACCTCCTGCCACAGGGCCGCGATGACACGCTCCAGCTCATTGGCGGGAAGCTCTTCGTCTCCGGTGCGGACCTTGCGAGCGACCTTGGGCAGCGCGACCGCCCGCTGGAGCCACGCAGTCAGTCGCCGTGACACGTCACCCGTGGCCACCACCACCGGGCCATCCAGGCCGCCCGTGACGACTCGCTGGAAGGCCTCGGTGGCTTCGTTCTCGGTCATGGCATACGGCTCGAGGCCAGGAGCGCGCGCATCGCTGGCGCCGGCCGCTCGCGGCCACGGGTCCCAGGCCACGCTCATCCAAGGCGTTCCTGCGCTCCGGCTGCGGTGAGCCGCGAACGCATCCACGAAGAGGTTGGCCGCCGTCGAAGGCGTGTCGCCGAAGGGCGACAGCACCGCCGCCGACGCGGAGAACAGCATCACGAAGTCCAGCGCCCGGTCGCGCAGGACGTCCTCCAGCACGTACGTGCCGCGCACCTTGGCGCGGAAACGGGCCTCCGCGTCCGGGTTCGTCGCGGAGGGCGGGGTCCGTTCGGGCGGAGCCAGGGGAAGGTCCGCGCAGTGCAGCACCCCGTGGAGCGCGCCGAAGAGCTGGTCCACCTCGGCCAGGACTTCCTGCATCCAGTGCGGCTTGGAGACGTCGGCGCTCAGGACGAGCACCTCTGCTCCGTGTGACTCCAATTCACGCACGCGCCGGATGAGCAGGCTGGCGTCGTCGTCCTCACCCTGGGTGGAAACCCAATCGTCCCAGAGACGCCGGGGCGGCAGCGGCGTGCGGCCCACCAGCGCCAGCCGCGCCTGCTTCGTGCGCGCCAGATGGCTGGCCAGCAGCAGGCCCACGCGGCCCAGGCCGCCGGTGATGAGGTACACGCCGCGCTCACGCAGAGGTCGCGCGGGGGCGGCCGTCTCCGTCAGCCGAACGGGAGACAGCTCCTGGACCCAGCGGCGTGAACCGCGCAAGGCCACCCGGACGTCTCGTGCCTCCGTGGCGAGCTCGGCGACGAGCTGTTCGGCCAGGGCCGCAACGCCTTCTGCGCCAGGGAGGATCACATCGACGCCGCGCGCGGTGATGTGCACGTGTTGCTGCGACAGCACCTGGCAGGGGCCCAACAGGGGCGCCTTCTCCGGCAGCGCCTCCGCTCGGCCGTCCGGGTCGAACAGGTGGTTGGAGATGACCTCCACCCGGAGTGGGCGCGCATCCTTCAGTCCGGCAAGGGCTTGCCCCAGGTGCACCACGCTGTAGTAGCCCAACGCTTGCGCGGCCTGGAACCGCGTCAGTATGGACTCGCGCTCGCCCTGCGGCGTCAGGCTCCACAGGTGGACGAACACTTCAGGCCGGGGTGTCAGGTCCTCCAGCGCGCTCAGCAGCGCGGCGTAGTCTCCAGGTGCGCTCGGAGCCACGGTGAAGCGCCGCTCATCGTCACGGGAGAACGCGGCGCCCGCGTGCACGGTGACGACGTACTGTCCCGCCTCTTCCAACCGAGAGACGAGCCGCGAGGCCAACGGACCTCCGTCGGTGAACACCACCCAGCACCGGGGCTGGGCGAGCGCCGAGGGCGCCAGCGTGGCCGGAGGCGTGCGCCGCCACGAGGGCAGGTGAAACCAGTCCGCGATGTCGGTCAGCTTGCTGGCGCCCGCGGCCTGCGAGGCCAGCAGCGCGGCGGACCGGTCCAGAGGAGCAACCCAATATCGCTGCCCTTCGAAGGGGTACGTGGGAAGGGGGATGCGCCGGACCGTCTCCGTCCCGTGCACGCCGCTCCAGTCCACCTCCACGCCCGCGAGCCACAGCCGTCCCAGCGCATTCAAGAAGACGGCCTCGTCCGGCTGGTCATCCTTGGGATGGCGCGCGGAGGAGACGATGGTGCGCGCGCCGGCGGGCTCGCCTTGGAGCCTTGCCACGGCGGTCAGCGACTGCGCGGGCCCCACCTCCAGCAGGACGCGCGTCGAGTCCTCCAGCAGCACCTGCATGCCGTCCCGGAAGCGTACCGAGTGGCGCAGATGGTCCACCCAGTACTGAGGCCGCGTCACCTCGTCCCCCGTGACGGGCTGGCCGGTCCGGCTGGAAATGTAGGGGCGCTCGGGGGGACGGAGCGTCAGACGGGACACGCGCTCGTGGAAGCGCGGCAGGATGCGCTCCAGCATGCGCGAGTGCGCCGCCGCCTCCACGTGCAGTTGGCGGTGCTCCACGCCTCGCGCCGTCAGCTCCGCCATCAATCGCTTCACCTCCGCCAGTGGGCCGGAGACCACGCACTGCGAGGGCGCATTCACCGCCGCGAGGTCCAACTCCTGGCCCAGCAGCGGCACCACCTCCGCCTCGGGAAGGCTGATGCTCAGCATGGACCCGGCGGGCAGCTCATCCATGAGCTGGCCACGCAGCGCCACCAGGGCCGCCGCATCCTCCACCGACAGCACACCGGCGATGCACGCCGCCGCGTACTCGCCCAGGCTGTGGCCGAGCATCTGCTCCGGCTCCACGCCACATGACATCCACAGCCGCGCAAGGGCGTACTCCGTCAGGAAGATGGCGGGCAGCGCGAGCGCGTTGCGGGAGAGCCCCGGCACCTCCTGGAGGGGCTCCTGGTAGAGCACCGTGCGCAGATCCACGCCCAGGTGCGGGCGCAGGACGCTGGCGACCTCGTCGGCGGCCTCACGGAAGACGGGCTCCGTGCGGTAGAGGCCCGCGCCCATGCCCAGGTGGTGGGTGCCTCCTCCCGGGAAGAGGAACGCCACGGGGCGGCCTCGTGCCTCTTGCTTCAGCGTCACCAGCCGCTCTGGCTCCTCGCCTCGCAACACGCGGATGGCGTGCTCCCGGTCCTTCACCACGGCGATGCGGCGGTGCTGGAAGGCCTGCCGTCCCACTTGCAGCGTGTAGGCCACGTCCTTCAGCGCCTGCTCCGGGTGTTGTTCCAGGTGGCTGGCCAGCGCCTCCGTCGCGGTATCCAGGGCGGTGCTTGTCTTCGCCGACAACGGCAGCACGTACCAGGGACGGGCGTCCGCGGTGGGGGCGACGGCTGGGGCCTCCTCCAGGATGACGTGCGCGTTGGTGCCACCAATGCCAAAGGCGCTGACACCGGCTCGGCGAGGGGAGGGGCCCGGCGCCCAGTCCCTCAGGGTGGCGTTGACGAAGAAGGGACTGGTGGCGAAGTCAATCTGCGGATTGGGCTCCTGGAAATGCAGCGTGGGCGGCAGCTGCTGGTGCTTCAGTGCGAGGACCGTCTTGATGAGGCTGGCGATGCCAGACGCGGCATCCAGGTGGCCGATGTTGGGCTTCACCGAGCCGAGCGCGCAGAAGCCTGTGTCCTGCGTGCTCGTCCGGAAGGCGCGGGTGAGCGCGCGGACCTCGATGGGGTCTCCCAGTTGGGTGCCCGTGCCATGGGCCTCCACATAGGTGATGCTCCGCGCGTCCACCTCCGCGGTCAGCAAGGCATTGCGGATGACGCGTGACTGGCCTTGGACGCTGGGGGCGTTGAAGCTGGCTTTCTGGGCGCCGTCGTTGTTGATGGCCGAGCCACGGATGACGGCGTGGATGGTGTCTCCATCCTCCAGGGCGTCCTCCAGGCGCTTGAGCACCACCAGGCCCGCGCCGTTACCGAAGAGGGTGCCCTGCGCCTGCGCATCAAAGGTGCGGCAGCGTCCGTCTGGCGATGCAACACCACCAAATTGATACAGGTAGCCGGTGCGCTGAGGCGACTGGAGGGCCACACCGCCAGCGAGGGCCATGCGGCATTCGCCCGCGAGGAGCGCCTGGGCAGCCAGGTGCACCGCAACCAGTGAGGTGGAGCAGGCGGTGTGCAGCGAATAGGCCGGACCCTTCAGGTTGAGCCGGTGCGCCACCCGCGTGCTGAGGAAGGCCAGGTCGTTGCCGAGGCCCACCTCGAACGCGCCGAGCATCCCCAGTGCGGCCGGGTTGGAGAAGAGATTGAAGACGTACGTGTTGGTTCGGGCTCCCGCGTAGACGCCGATGTGCTCCCGATAGCGCTCGGGGTCGTAGCCCGCGTCTTCCAGGGCCGCCCAGGCACACTCCAGGAAGACACGCTGCTGCGGATCCATCACCTCGGCTTCCTTGGGGGTGATGCCGAAGAAGGCCGCGTCGAACAGGTCCGCGCCCTCGATGGGGGCCGCGGCGCGCACGTACTGCGGCGACTTGCGCAGCGCCGGGTCCTCCATGACGGAAGGCTCCAGCTCCGACTCCTGGAGGAAGGTGATGGACTCGACGCCATCCCGAAGGTTCCGCCAGTACGCCTCGGCGTTACAGGCCCCGGGAAAGCGGCACGCCATCCCGATGATTGCAATCTCCAGCCCGTTCCAGTGGGTGTCGCCAGCCATGATTTCTTGAGTCCCCAAGATGTTTTCGGGAGCCGGAGGACCCGCACGCTCGCGCGCAGCGGTTCCATTCCGGAGCACGCCGGGGCCCTGGCGCGCGAAACAGCAAGCAACGAAGCAGGCCCCCCAGCGCCTCAAGTAAAGCAGCTTTCAATGTGAAAGTCGCTAGAGCACGAAAAACTTATATGGTGCGTCAAGTTACTTTTTCTAGGTAAATTGACTAGGCAGTTATCGCTGGATTACGGCTGGGGTTACCACAGCAGGCAATGTCATACTGGTACCAGGATGAGCTACCTGGAGTGTAGTTGCCGTTCTCGGAGAGAGCGGGCGAGCACGCGGCAGGCAGGTGCATGTCGGGCATCCGGTGAATGGGATGCTGGCGTCCCCCTGACGTGAGTCCGTCCAGTCCTTCAGTGCATCGAAGCGCCGCCGAGTCTCGTCCCAGGGGCGCTCGGAGCAGCAGCTCGAGCGGTTCGAGCTCCATCAGCCGCGCGCAAGGAAGCAGGGGTAGACAAACATGGGTCGTCACACCCGGTATGAGGGGGACGCGAGTCTCGCGGTAGCCATTGTCGGCATGGCCGCCCGCGTGCCCGGTGCTGAAGACGTGGAGGCCTTCTGGCGCCTGCTGCGTGAGGGCAGGGAGGCCATCACCTTCTTCACCAGCGAAGCGATGAAGGCGTTGGGCGTGGAGCCCGGCTGGCTGGCCAATCCAAACTTCGTTCGCGCAGCCCCTGTCCTGGAGCGGCCGGGGCGCTTCGACGCGGCTTTGTTCGGATACGCCCCACGTGAGGCGGAGTTGCTGGACCCGCAGCACCGCATCTTCCTGGAGTGTGCCTGGTCGGCGCTGGAGCACGCGGGCTACGCCCCGGGCCGGTTGACGGTCTCTACCGGCGTCTTCGCGGGCTCCAGCTTGAGCACTTATCTGCTGTTCAATCTGCTCTCCCGGGCGGAGTTCCAGCAGGCCGAGGACACGTTCCCGGCCATGGTCGGTAACGACAAAGACTTCCTGGCCACGCGCGTGGCCTATCACTTCAATCTCAAGGGGCCCGCGCTCACCGTGCAGACGGGATGCTCGACGTCGTTGGTGGCCACGCACCTCGCCTGTCAGTCGCTGCTGGGCTACCAGTGCGACGTGGCGCTGGCGGGCGGCGTGTCCGTGCACATGCCCCAGCGCACGGGCTACCACTCTCAGGACGGCGGCATCACCTCTCCGGACGGGCACTGCCGCGCGTTTGACGCCAAGGGGCAGGGCACGCTCTTCGGCAGCGGCGCGGGCGTGGTGGTGCTCAAGCGCCTGGAAGATGCGCTGAATGATGGTGACACCATCCACGCCGTCATCCGTGGCTCGGCCATCAACAACGACGGCGCCATGAAGGTGGGCTACACCGCCCCCGGGGTCGAGGGACAGTCGGAGGTCATTGCCCGCGCACAGGCCGTAGCGGAGGTGTCCCCGGACTCCATCTCCTATGTGGAGGCGCATGGCACCGCCACGCCACTGGGAGATCCCGTGGAGGTGCAGGCCCTCACGGAGGCCTTCCGAGCGGGGACGGACAAGCGTGGCTTCTGCGGGCTGGGCTCGGTGAAGACCAATGTGGGCCACCTGGACGCGGCGGCGGGAGTCACCGGCCTGCTGAAGACGGTGCTCGCGTTGGAGCATGGCGAGCTGCCTCCCAGCCTTCACTACGAGAAGCCCAACCCACGCATCGACTTCGAGAGCAGCCCCTTCTACGTCAACGCCGCGCTCAAGCCGTGGCCGGAGGGGGACACGCCTCGGCGCGCGGGGGTGAGCTCGTTCGGGATTGGTGGCACCAACGCGCACGTCATCCTGGAGGAGGCGCCTGTCTCCCTCCCGGGCGATGCGGCGCGCCCATTGCAGCTCCTGGTGCTGTCCGCGAAGACACCCTCGGCGCTGGAGTCCCAGACGGCCGCGTTGCTGGCGCACTTGCAGGCCCACCCGGAGCAGCAGCTCGCGGATGTGGCCTGGACGCTTCAGGTCGGGCGCAAGCCCATGGAGATCCGCCGCATAGTGGTGTGTGAGGACCGGGCGAGTGCCGTGGCGGCGTTGGAGTCCAAGGACCCGCAGCGCATGTTTACCTTGGCCCCGGGCAACAGCACGCCGTCGGCCGTCTTCATGTTCCCCGGCGGAGGCGCGCAGTACCCGGACATGGGCCGTGGCCTCTACGCCTCCGAGAAGGTGTTCCGCGAGGCCGTGGACTGCTGCTGTGAGCTCCTGAGGCCTCGGCTGGGCTTTGACTTGCGGCCCGTCATGTACCCGGACGCGGCGAATGCCGCGGATGCCGTGCAGCGCCTCAAGCGCACCTCGCTGGCGCTGCCGGCTCTCTTCACCGTGGAATACGCGCTGGCGCAGCTGTGGCAATCCTGGGGCGTGAAGCCCGAGGCGCTCATCGGCCACAGCCTGGGCGAGTACGCCGCGGCCTGCCTCGCGGGCGTCTTCTCCTTGGAGGACGCACTGGCGCTGGTGGTGCTGCGCGGCAAGCTCTTCGAAGAACTGCCCGGTGGCGGCATGCTCAGCGTCCCGTTGCCCGAGGCGGAGCTTCGCCCGTTGCTGGGGGATTCGCTGTCCATTGCCGCGATGAACGGACCCGCGCAGTGCGCGGTCGCCGGGACGGTGGACGCCGTCGAGGCGCTGGCCGCCGAGCTGACCCGGCGCGAGGTGGAGTTCCGTCACATCCCCATCGACGTGGCGGCGCACTCGCACCTGGTGGAGCCCATCCTCGCGCGCTTCGAGTCCTTTGTGGGGACCCTGACGCGCAATGCGCCCACGTTGCCCATTGTCTCCAACGTCACCGGCACGTGGATGACGCCCGAGGAAGCGGTGGACCCGGCTTACTGGACGCGGCATCTGCGGCAGACGGTGCGCTTTGGTGACGGCATCCGCACGCTGGCCGCGCAGCCTGGGCGTGTCTACCTGGAGGTCGGTCCAGGCCGCACGCTGGGGACACTGGCGCGCCTGCAGCTCAATGGGCCCAAGGCCCCCTCGGTTCTCTCCTCGCTGCGTCACCCCCAGGACCCGGTGCCGGATGACGCGTTTCTCTCCACCACCGTCGGCCGGCTCTGGGCGGCGGGCATGGAGGTGGACTGGAGCGCGGTACATGGCGGTGCTCGGCGTCTGCGGGTGCCGCTCCCGACCTATCCCTTCGAGGGCCAGGATTACTGGCTGGCGCCGGAGGTGTCCTCCTCGCGTCGAAGGGGTATCGCGCGCAAGAGCGCGGACGTGGCCGGCTGGTTCTATCTTCCCGCGTGGCAGCGTGCGCCGTTGATGCCCAAGGCAGGGCCCGTGACGCCGCGCGGATGGGTCGTCTACCAGGATGTGGGGGGCCTGGGGGCGGCCCTGGCGGAGCGGTTGGAGCGCCTGGGCCACGGTGTCATTCGCGTGACGCCCGGCCCCGGTTTCCGTCAGGTGACGGAGCACGAGTTCACCGTGGATGGGCGAGAGCGTGAGGACCACGCCCAGTTCCTACGTGCGTTGAAGGCTCGGAGCTTCAACGTGGAGCGCGTGGTGTACCTCTGGAGCCTCGATGTGTCCGGGGCGGACTTTGACGAGGCTCAGGCGCGCGGTTTCTTTAGCGTGCTGCGGCTGGCGCAGGCCCTGTCCGGTGCGGAGCTGCCCGGGCCCGTGGAGTTGACGGTGGTGGGGCGCGAAGCGCTGGAGGTGGAGAGCGCCGATGCGGTGGCTCCCGAGCGCGCCACGCTGCCGGCGCTGTGCAAGGTGATTCCGCAAGAGTTGGACACCGTGGCGTGCCGCTACGTGGACGTCAGCACGCCATCAGTGGACGCATTGGTGCGGGAGGTGACGTCGGATGCCCCGGATCCGGTGGTGGCCTGGCGCGGCCCACACCGGCAGGTGCAGGCGTACGAGCCGCTGCGCATCGAAGCGGACACGCCGGTGTCCTGGCCCCTCAAGCAGCGCGGCGTGTACCTCATCACGGGCGGCCTGGGCGGCGTGGGCTTGCGGATGGCGGATTATCTGGCGCGCACCAGGCAGGCGCGGCTGGTCTTGGTGGGGCGCTCCGGCGCGGAGCAGGACGCGGATGGCCGCCGTCAACGTGCGGTGCGAGCGCTGGAGGCCGCGGGAGCGGAGGTGCTGGTGGCTCGCGCGGATGTGGCGGATGAGGCGCAGTTGCGCACGGTCCTGGCGGAGGTGGATTCTCGCTTTGGCGCGCTGGATGGAGTCATCCACGCCGCGGGGCTCGCGGGCGACGGCGCGGTGTCGTTGCTTGGCGCCATGGAGCCGGCGACGTGCGCGCCGCACTTCCGGGCGAAGGTGCATGGCACATATGCACTGGACCGGGCGTTGGCGGGCCGTTCGTTGGATTTCGTGCTGCTGGTGTCCTCCAACGCCACGGTGCTGGGTGGCCTGGGATTGGGGGCCTACGCGGCGGCCAATGCCTTCCTGGATGCATTCGCGGCGGCGCGCTCGCGGACCGGGGGCCCGCGGTGGCTGAGCACCAACTGGGATGGGTGGCCAGTGGATGCCGCCGAGGGCGCGAAGGCGGTCCAGACCAGCATCGACCAGTTCGCCATGACGCCCGACGAGGCGGTGGAGGCCTTTCGCCGGGTGGTGGAGGCGCCGCTGGAAGGGCAGGTGTTGGTGTCCACGGGCAACCTGGACGCGCGCGTGGCGCAGTGGGTACGGCGCGAGGGCGCGGGCGCGAAGAAGGACGCGGGGGGCACGTTGCACTCACGTCCCGCGCTGGGCACTGAGTATGTGGCACCCACCGATGAGGTGGAGCGCGCGCTCG
The DNA here is from genome assembly GCF_006518205.1 of Myxococcus sp. CA005. Classification (NCBI taxonomy): domain Bacteria; kingdom Pseudomonadati; phylum Myxococcota; class Myxococcia; order Myxococcales; family Myxococcaceae; genus Myxococcus; species Myxococcus sp. CA005. The sequence continues at coordinate 24,211 of NZ_SRLV01000004.1, forward strand.
TGCGTGTGTGGCAGGAGCAGTTGGGACTGGAGCAGTTGGGCATTCACGACAACTTCTTCGACCTGGGAGGGAATTCACTCCTGTGGCTGAAGATCGTCGGGCGGATGAAGCGGGAGCTGGGGCGGGACGTGCCCCTCACCAGCGTCTTCGAGGCCCCCACCGTGGCCACCCTGGCGAAGAAGCTGGGACAGGGACCGGCCCCAGCGGAGACCACCGCCTTCGAGTCCAGCCAGAGCCGTGGGGCTCAACGCAGAGAGCGTCGCAGCCGTCGCGAATAGGGCGCGTGCCCGCACTGAAGCCCCCTTCGACCTACGAGAACCTGGAGACGACACCTTGGACAGCAAGCTCCCTCAGGAGTTCGACGACGCCGACGTCGCCATCATCGGCATGGCCGGGCGCTTTCCCGGCGCTCGGGATGTGGACACGCTCTGGGCCAATCTCCGAGAGGGGGTGGAGTCCATCCGCTTCTTCTCCAAGGAGGAGGCCCGCGCGGCCGGTGTGTCTGAGGAGCGGCTGGAGGACCCGTCCTTCGTGCGAGCCGCGGCCATCCTTCCGGAGCCGGAGTCGTTCGACGCGGCCTTCTTCGAGATGCCGCCACGCGAGGCGGAAATCACGGACCCCCAGCACCGTGTCTTCCTGGAAGCGTCCTGGGAGGCGTTCGAGCACGCTGGCTATTCACCGCGTGACTACGTCGGCGCCATCTCCGTGTTCGGCGGCGCCACGCTCAACACGTACCTGTTGATGAACCTGGCGCGGAACCCACGCGTGCTGGAGTCCTTCGAGCCGGTGCAGGTGAACATCGGCAACGGGGGCGACTTCCTGGCCACCCGCGTCTCGTACAAGCTCAACCTGAGGGGAGCCAGCCACACCGTGCAGAGCGCGTGCTCCACCTCGCTGGTGGCGGTGCACCAGGCTTGCCAGAGCCTGCTCAATGGCGAGTGCGACATGGCGCTCGCGGGCGGTGCATCCGTCAACGTGGGGTTCTTCAACGGGTACCGGCACGCGGAGGGTGGCATGGCCTCTCCGGATGGCCACTGCCGGCCTTTCGATGCGAAGGCGCAGGGCACGCTCTTCGGCAGCGGCGTGGGCGTGGTGCTGCTGAAGAAGCTGCGAGCCGCGGTGCGGGACGGTGACACCATCCACGCCGTCATCAAGGGCTCGGCCACCAACAATGACGGTGCGCTGAAGGCGGGCTTCACCGCGCCCAGCGTGGATGGCCAGGCTCAGGTGGTGGCCGAGGCGCTCGCGGCGTCGGCACTGGATGCGGATGACATCAGCTACGTGGAGGCCCATGGCACCGCCACGCCGCTGGGCGACCCCATTGAGGTGCAGGCGCTCACCAAGGCCTTCCGTGCCACCACCCAGCGACGGCGTTTCTGCGCGCTGGGCTCGGTGAAGGGCAACATGGGCCACCTGGACGCGGCGGCGGGCATCACGGGCCTGATGAAGACGGTGATGGCGCTGAAGCACGGCGAGCTGCCGCCCAGTCTTCACTACGAGCGTCCCAACCCAGCCATCGACTTCGACAGCAGCCCGTTCTACGTCAACGCCACGCTCAAGCCCTGGCCCGCGGGGGACTCGCCGCGGCGCGCGGGCGTGAGTTCCTTCGGCGTGGGCGGCACCAACGCGCACGTGGTGCTGGAGGAGGCTCCCCGGTTGCCCGCGAGCGCACCCTCGCGACGTGCATGGCACCTGTTGCCTCTGTCGGCCCGGACGCCCTCGGCGTTGGAGTCGGTCACGACGCGGCTGGTGGAGTCATTGAAGAAACAAGGGGGTGTGAATCTGGCGGACGTGGCCTGGACGCTCCAGGCCGGACGCCAACGTTTCCTGCACCGTCGCTTCGTGTTGGCTCGCAGCGCGGAGGATGCGGTCGACGCGCTGTCACAGCCACAATGCCCTCGTGTATTCACCGAGGCGCAGGACGCGGTGGAGCGGTCCGTGGCGTTCCTCTTCCCGGGCCAGGGCTCGCAGCACGTGGACATGGGGCGAGCGCTTTACGAGGCAGAGCCCGTCTTCCGCGTCGAGGTGGACCGCTGCGCGGAGTTGCTGAAGCCCCACCTGGACGGACTGGACCTGAGAACGGTGCTGTACCCTCAGTCCGAGGCCGCCGAGGTCAGCGGGGCGAAGCTGGCGCAGACGGCGCTCACGCAGCCCGCGCTCTTCACGCTGGAGTACGCTACCGCGCGCCTTTGGATGTCCTGGGGCGTGATGCCGCAGTCGATGCTGGGACACAGCATCGGCGAATACGTGGCGGCGTGCCTCGCGGGTGTCTTCTCGCTGGAGCATGCGCTGAGACTGGTGGCCGCGCGTGGCCGGCTCATGCAGGGACTTCCTTCCGGTGCGATGCTGGCGGTGCCCCTGTCCGAGGACGAGGTTCAGCCGTACCTGCGCGCAGGCGGAATCGAGCTCAGTCTGGCGGCCCTCAATGGCCCCATGCAGTGCGTGCTGTCGGGGACGCACGCAGCCGTCGAAGCGGTGCGAAAGCAGCTCCAGGAGGCGGGGATTCAGTGCCAGCCGCTGGTGACGTCGCATGCCTTCCACTCGTCGATGATGGACTCCATCCTCGACGCGTTCGCCGCGCAGGTGGCCACGGTGCCGCTGGCGGCGCCCATGCTTCCATTTGTCTCCAACGTCACCGGTACCTGGGTGACCGCCGAGCAGGCGACGAGCCCTCGTTACTGGGCCGAGCACCTGCGCGGGACGGTGCGCTTCGCGGACGGCTTGCACGCGCTCCTCACCGACGCCAGGCGCGTGTTGCTGGAGGTAGGCCCGGGCCAGGTGCTGGGGAAGCTGGCGAAGCGTCACCCCGCCTTCACTGCCTCACACGCGGTGCTGGCTTCCACGCCTCCGCCCAAGGACGCCGGGGCCACCGCCGGCATGGCGCCGCTGGCCTACGAGACGCTCGGCCGGCTGTGGCAAGCGGGCGTTCGCGTGGACTGGAAGGGGTTCCATGGCGCGGAGGTTCGCTACCGGGTGCCGCTCCCCACCTATCCCTTCGAGCGCCAGCGCTTCTGGATCGAGCCCGCCGCCGTCGAGACCGCGCCTCGGGGCACGATTGCATCCCAGCCTGTGACGGCGGTGCCCGACGCCACGCCTCAGGCATCGCAGGCGGAACCGGGGGGCGAAGCAGTCCGTGCTCGCTCGTATCAGCCGCGCCCGCAGCTTCGCAGTGCGTATGTCATGCCGGGCACGCCACTCCAGCGGTCGCTGGTGGAGCTGTGGCAGGAGATGCTGGGCGTGGCGCCCATCGGCATCCAGGACAACTTCTTCGAACTGGGCGGTGATTCGCTCATCGCCGTGCAGCTCAGTGGCCGCATCAAGAAGCAGTTGGGCTTGGACCTGCCTGCGTCGAGCCTCTACGAAGGCGTCACCGTGGAGGCCCTGGCGGCGTTGCTGAAGCCAGCGGAAGCGGAGGGGCAGGAGCGCCGTGAAGAGGCGCCAGCGGCGGATGCTTCGCTCCAGCGTCGCAAGCAGACCCTGGCGCGGCAGCGCAACCTTCGTCGCTTCGACGACGATGATGATGCGTGACCGCTGCACCACTTGCTGTGATGGACGGCTCGCATGAAGGGGCCGTCCCTCGTGGGCATCGTTTGGGGCGAGGGCGATGCGGAGGTCCCCACCTCGATGTTTCAGGGCGTCTTGCGGATGCGGCCATTCTGTGTGCCGCTAGCAGCCATGGCCATGGCCACGCGGGAGTAGGCAGACACGTAAGGCTGAAGCACCGTGCGTGACCAGCGCCCCGGAATCCACAGGTAGCTGTACAGCCCGTGCCTGCGCGCGCCACGGCGCCGCTTCGTCTCGTACCCGCTGGCGCCCAGCCAGAGCTTCTTGACGCCGAGCTCATAGGCCCGGCGCAGGGGCTCGTAGAATGCGAGGTTGAAGTACAGCGGCGTCTCGGATGCCCCGGCCTCGGCGCGGCCGACCCGGTAGAACCACATCTCATCGTTCTTGTGGAGTAGCAGGGAGAAGCCGATGGGGTCGCCATTCTGGTAGGCGACCACAGCCTCGGCCTCGGGCGAGACGTGTTGGTCGAGCGCTGCCCAGAACGTGGATGGATGGCGGAGGTGCTCGTTGCCGTACTTGGAGTAGGTCACCTCGTAGAACCGCTCCAGTTGCTCCGCCATCTCTCCCATCCGGGAGACGCGCTCGAAGCGAACGCCCGTATCCCGAGCGTGAGCCATCTCCTTCTTGAGCACCCGCCGGACGTCGCTCTTGAACTGTCCCAGGTAGGCGTCGAAGTTGTCCCCCGGGACATCCATGACGTTGTCGTCGTAGATGAAGATTTCCTGGAACGTCGCCGAGGTGAGCGCCTCTCTCAGCGTCGTGTCATCCCGTTCCACGCCGTAGAAATAGAGCGGCAGCCGTTCGCTGGTGGCGAGCTCCCGGAGCCCTTGGAGGATGAGCTCCCGCGCCTGCTTCGCGACGTCCACGGACTGCGCGGCACAGAGGATGCTGCTCCGCATGCTGAGCGGGCTGGTGACGAAGACGCCGCCATCGAAGCCTGCTCCCGTGCGCCAGGCCACGTTGCGGTAGAGGTCCGCCGCAGCGATGGCTGCCCGGCTCCAGGCCGGCCCGTTGGCGAAGCCTTTCTTCCAACTGGTGAAGAGGAAATGCTCCAGCGAGTAGGGCGTGTAGATGGTCTTGCTGCGGGTGATGAAACACGGGCACAGCGCGACGGGAGTGCCCTGCTGATACGCAATGGCATATCGCAGGGACAGCTCCCCCCGGGCCATGGCGGACAGGTCGACCGCGTCCAACATGCGGAACCAGCGCCGGCCGAAGAAGACGCTCGACTCGGAGGTGAGGGCATCCAGCTCCGCGTCGCTCAGGTGGCTGACGGAGTCGTGGAATTTCAGGGTAAGCGTCATGGCCGGGGGGCTTCGTCGGGCGCGGATCCGCTCAGCCGTTGAGGAGCTGGACGGCGGGGTGCCGCTTGGAGCTGGCGAGGTGCCGCGCGAGGTTGGGGCGCTGCTTCATGCGCTCGAAGAACCCGAACAGCCCAGGGTAGGTGCTCTCCAGAAGATCCTGGAGGCCGTTGTCCACGAGCAGCTCCAGGAAGCCGAAGACGCTGGTGTCCGCCACCGTCACGGAGGGACCGACGAAGAAGCCATCACCGCTGCCGTTGCTCTTCAGCAGGCGCTCGAAGTGCGCGAGCCACTGCGGCAGTTCCTCGCCCAGGATGATGGGGAGCTGCTCGGAGAGCTGGTCTGGCGTGAGCGAGGTCAGGCTGCGCGCACGCGCCGTCACTTCCTCGACGCCGTCGATGATCATGTCGCAGGCGGTGGTCTCCCGCGCATCCTTCCCATAGAGGCCGCGGGTGCGCGCGACGTGACGCAAGATGGCCAGGCTCTGCACCACGCGGAAGCCGTCCGGCTCCTCCCACAGCGGCACCTTGTCGAAGGCCAGCATGCCAGCCGCCTTGATGGCCTCGAAGGCGGGTGTCTTCACCTTGGCCTGCACGTCATAGGCGCCCAGGTCGATGTCCTCGTACTCCGTTCCGGACTCGGCGAGCAGCAGACGGATCTTCTCAGCGACGCCTCGACCCGTGAAATACGACAGGCGCGGCAATGATGATTGAGCGTTCATACAGGGTTCGTGGTTGGAAGGGAGAGGCTCTATACTAGAGTAAACGTATTATTCGGAAGGGGCAGACTTCCTTGAACCCCGAAGCACCCGCGCTTGTCTCCCTTGCTCCAGGAATGGCCCTGTGGCCGTGGGCCGCGCTGCGTGGCGCCGGCTTTCCCGCTCAGGATGCGCTCCGTCTCGCGGCTCCGACAGCGGCCTCCGCCGCCGATACATGGCTCGCGTCTGGGGTTGAGACACCCGGTGACGCACTGCGCACCGTGTTCGACTCGGACCTGCTGGGTATCAGCGCGGCGCTGCGCTCGCTGGCGGGGGAGTCCCACCTGAGCGAGGCCCTCCTGTGGCAGAACCGCCATGCCTACAAGACGGGCGTGGAGCCGCTGGCGGCCCTTCCCGCCACCGCTCGGAACAGCAAGGCCCGGCAGCGTGAGCGGCTGGTGGCCTCCTACGTCCAGCGCTACAGCACCAAGAACGACACCATCGGTTTCTTTGGTCCCGTGGGTTGGGCTCGGCTCACGCCGTCGAATGAAGGGCTGCGCTGGACGCCCGGACAGCGGCTCGTCTCCCGGCGCGCGGTCTATTTCGAGACATGGTGCCTGGATGCGCTCAGCGCCGCCCTGGCGCGCGACGCGTCCCTGCGTCGCTGGGCACCGCCCCGGCTGTTGCCTTACTTCCGGCTGGAGGGGCATGTGCTTCACGGCCCCATGCCGACGCCGGTGGAGCTGGGCCCGGAGCAGGCGCTGCTGCTGTCTCGGTGTGATGGTTCGGCCAGCGCCGTGAGCATCGCGCGGGAGCTCACGGCCGGTGATTCGCCCGCCTTCGCCTCGCAGGATGAAATCTTCACGGCGCTCGAACAAGCGGTGGGTTTCGGTGTCCTGCTCTGGGGCTGGGAGGTGCCGCTCGTCATCCGGCCCGAGGTGGTGCTGCGCGGTGCGTTGATGGCCATCGAGGATGCAGACGCGCGGGCCCGTGCGCTGGCGCCGCTGGAACGTCTGGAGCGCGCGCGGGCCGCTGTCGAAGCCGCGGCTGGGACGCCCACGGCCCTGGATGGCGCGGTCGCGGAGCTGGAGGCTGTGTTCCAGGAGGTGGCGGGGGCGCCGCCGACGCGCGCGGCGGGCCAGACGTATGCCTCGCGGACGCTCATCTACGAGGACTGTGAGCGGGATGGCGCGTTGGTGCTGGGCGCTCCGGTGATTGGCCGGCTCGGAGCCGTGCTGGAGCTGGTGCTGACCGGAGCGCGGTGGCTGGTGGGGGAGGTGACACGGGGTACGCGCGCGGGCCTGGATGCGCTCTTCAACCGGTTGTCCGAAGGTGGCGCACCTGTGTCGCTCACGGCGCTCCAGCTCGCCTTCGTCCAGGGACTCAAGGACCCGGCCTCTGAAGCGGAGCTGATGCCCGTGGCCAAGGCCGTCGCCGAGCATCGTCGGCGCTGGCGTGAGCTCTTTGCCCTGGATCCGGAGGTCCGCCGCCAAACGCGCACTGTCGATTCGCTCCGGCCCCGCGTGCTCGAGGCCTTCGGCGAGGTGGGCCCGGCGTGGCGAAGCCGCTGGCATGCCTCACCGGACGTGATGATTGACGCGGCCAGCGAGGAGGCCGTTCGCGCCGGGGACTACCAGTTGGTGCTCGGCGAACTGCATTTGTGCAACAGCATCTCCTCGCTCTTCGTGGAACAGCACCCAGCGCCCGAGGAACTCTTCGCGCTCGCGGAGCGGTGTGCCACCGGGGTCGACGTGGTGCCCGTGTTCCCGAAGTCCGAGTGGAGCCAGCGGACGCTGCCGTGCCTCTTCCCGCGAGACAGCCTCTACTACCTCTCCGGGCAGGAGCCGCCGCCCCAGCCGGGCGCTCGCGCGCTCCGCGTGGGGGACATGGTGGTGGAGCGGCGTGACGGCACGCTGGAGGTCCTCGACCGCGTGAGCGGGCGCCGCTTCGACTTGATGGAGTTCATGGCCGTGTTCTTGGAGCAGCGCTGCGCCAGCATCTTCGACCTGGCGCTGGCCGATGACTACTCGCCTCGGGTGACGGTGGATGGCGTGGTCGTCGCCCGTGAGCGCTGGAGCGCGCCTGCTTCCGAGCTGGGCTTCGCCGGACTCACGGACCCGATGACGCAATGGCTGGAGGCCCGGCGTTGGCAGCAGGGACTGGGCATTCCGCGCTTTGCGTTCTTCAAGGTGGCGACGGAGCGCAAGCCGTGCTTCGTGGACTTCGACAGCCCCTTGCTGGTGGAGATGATGGCGAAGCTGGTGCGGCGCACGGCGGAGGAGTCGCCGGCTTCACGCGTCCAGTTCTCGGAGATGCTGCCGGACCCCGAGCACCTCTGGCTCACCGATGCGGCTCAGCGCCGCTACACGAGCGAGCTGCGGCTGGTCTGCGAGATGTCTTGAGCAGCCCGAGGCCTTTCAACGGTTTCACCCTTGTTCATTGAAGGAGCCGTACGCCCATGAGCGCGCCCGAGCCGATTCCCGGCGGACAATTCTCTCCAGAAGTCAAAGCGCTGCACGGTCAGCTTTCCCCTGCCGCCGCTGCGTTCCTGGAGTTCACAAAGCGCGTCCCCGAGGCCCTTTCGCGCCACAAGTTCAAGCCGCATGAGGCGTCGCCGTTCATCACCTATGAGCTGCATGCGTGGCCCACCTTCGTGGAGGGCCCGGTTGCACGACAGATGCGAGAGGTCGCCCCGGCGCTCTGCCAACTCATCAAGCGAGCCCCCCGGCGCCTGCTGGGGGCCACGGATCGCGCGGCGGCGTTCTACGGGCTTCCGCATGAGCGGGCGCACGCGGCGCTCGATGCCCTGGCGCGGACGGATGACGCCCGCGGAGCCATTGGCCGTGGTGACTTCATCCATGACGGCACGGCCTTCAAGTGCGTGGAGTTCAACCTGACCGCGGGTGTCGGGGGCTGGGAGACGGCCATCCACGTCCAACAGGTGCTGGCGCAGCCCGCGATGCAGCGCTTCGCCATGGAGCAACGGCTGCGCGTCCGTCAGCCGCGGACGCTGCGCGATTTCTTCTCCAACGTTGTCGACACCGTGCGGCGCGACGTCAACTGGGAAGGGGAGTGCAACATCGGCATCCTCTTCTCCCCGAGCACCTTGCCGGAAGCAGGCCCGGCGGAGCAGGTGAGCCGGTTCTTCACCGCTCAGCTCCAGGAACTCCTCCAGCCCGAAGGCGCGCGCGGCGAGGTTCTCCTGGCCACCTATGGCTCGGTGGAATCAGAGCCCGGCGCCCACCTCACGCTCCGGGGCAAGCGGCTGCACGCCGTTGTGGAGTACGACGCGCGAGACAGGCTGGCGATGGCGGGAGCGACCTACGTCGCGCAGGCCCAGGCCGCGTTCGATGCCCGGACGGTCAGCCTCCTCAACGGCCCGGCGCAGGATGTGCTCGACGACAAGCGCAACCTCGCGCTGCTCTGGGAGCACGTGACGTCGCCCGCGCTGTCCGAGGCGGAACAGGAGTTGGTGCGCCGGAACGTGCCCTGGTCATGCCGGGTCGAACGGACGCACGTCGAGCGGGACGGGGCGCGGTACCTGGTTCCGGAGCTGCTGGCCTCGCAACGCGAGTCCCTGGTCCTCAAGCCGGGCCGGGACTACGGCGGCGAGTCCGTTCTGGTGGGTGGGACGACCTCCGCCGCGGACTGGGACACGGCCGTGCGCAAGGCGCTCGACGTGGGCGGCTGGGTGGCGCAGGAGCGCGTGCACCCGACGCCCCTCCATACGCTGGGACCGGAAGGCACGGTGGTGCCCTACATCGCCGTCTGGGGGCTCTTCGTGCTCGGAGAGACCTACGGCGGGCACTTCCTCCGCATGTGCCCCATGCGGCGGGGCACTGGCGTGGTGAACGTCGCGCAGGGCGCCATCGTGGGCGCCCTCATCGAACTGGAGTGAGGCCTCGGGGCCGCGTTACTGCTCGCGGTACTCGCGGCCCAGCTTCTGCTGCTTGCGGATGCGGCCCACCGCGCTCAGGGCAATGGAGGGGATGAGCTTCGGGCCCAGCCTGGCCAGCATCGACCAGGTCCACCACCAGTAGTTGGTGGCGATGGCGTCCTCCACCGTGTACACGCGGTGCCACCAGCCGTAGGGCAGGTAGAGAATCTCCCCGGCCTCCAGGACGAAGTCGTAGTCGGGGACAAGGCCGCCGGGGAGCTGGTCCGCCTTGCCCCCGTGGGGCGTCAGGTCGTGGGCGCTCACGACGGACCACGGGTGGCTGAGCTTCGCCGGGCTCAGCTCCGCGTCCCGCTTGGGCGAATACAACTGCCACTGCTTGCGGCCCACCATGACGGCGTGCAGGTTGTGGGCGCGGTCCAGGTGGAGCTGGGTGAAGGTGCCGCGCGGGCCCATGAAGAAGAGCTGCTCGGTGAGCTTGCGCTGGACGGCGTAGTCGTCGAAGCGGACGTCCTGGTGCAGCTCCGGCAGGGTGCGGAACAGGTCATTGCCGATGAGGTAGCCCGGCGTTTCGCCGCCCTTCGCCTTCAGCGTGTCGACGTACTCCTGCATGCTCATCTTCCGCACGCGGCCCACGCGCTCCACGCCGCCCGTGTCCTTGGCGTTGTATTGCAGCCACTCCACGGGGACGCTCACGTCGCGGTACTTCGTGGCGAAGTAGTCGAAGGTCCACCGCTCGGCCGCGGGCCAGCCCTTCATGGCGTCGGTGAGGATGACGGGTTTATTGTTCGCTTCGATGCGCTCGTAGAAGGCCCGGCGGTTGTCGAGCGGCATGCGCTCAGGAACCAGGGGTTCTGCGCCCTTATGGGCGGTGGCGGTGCTCATGGCAGCTCTCCCGGGTGGTGCGTCAGGCCGCGCTCTCGCTCTGGCCCTGAGCCTTCTGCAGGCGCTCGAAGTTGTTGTCGATGCCGTGGCGCACGTCCGCCAGCATGTGGATTTCGAACTCCTGGAACGCGAAGGACGGCCAGGCGCGCAGCAGCGTCAGCAGCGACTCATGCGAGTCGGCGTTGAGGATACAGAGGCCCATCTTCGGGAGGACGTAGTAGGCACAGTCGAAGGTGCCGTCCTGGAGGCGAGCGCCCACCCAGTCACGGACAGCGCGGTTGAGGGCGATGGGGTCCTGGGGCTGGGGGCCCGAAGTGCGATCCTTGACGTAGACGAGGTACTTCATCGGGAAGGCTCCTTTGAAAAGTGGGGTCAGCGAGTCGATGCGGGCCGCAGCCTGGTGAGGCTCCGGCGGATGTTCTGCAGCAGGCCGCGCGGCGTCTGTCGCAGGAAGAAGTGATCCCCCAGGAACGTCTGGGTGGCGAACGGACCGGAGGTGAGCTGGCGCCACGCCTCCGTCGCGTCATCGGGCACGTAGTCGTCGAAGCCGCGGAAGGCGGAGAGCGGGCACGCCAGGATGGGGCCCGGCTTCCACGCGTAGCCCTCGCACACGGCGGTGTCCGCCAGCATGGTGGCGCGCATCAAAGTCAGCAGCTCTTCCGCCATCTCGCCCGACACGGCGCGTGACTCACCCAGGCGCCGGGCTTCGGACGCGTCGATGTCATGGGTGGCCGTGGCCGGTGTGTGGGCCTGGAGCGTGTGCGGCGCCCGGTAGCTGGCGACGAAGAGGTGCAGCGGCGCCGGCAGCCCGCGCTCGCGCAGCGCCCGCGTCAGCTCGTATGCGAGCAGTGCGCCCATGCTGTGTCCGAAGAGGGCGTAGGGCTTGTCCGTGTGCTTGGCCAGCACGTCCACCAGGGGCGCGATGACGTCCGGCAGCGCGCGCAGGGGTGGCTCGCGCAGGCGGTTCTCCCGACCGGGGAGCTGCACCGGGCACACCTCGATGTCTTGTCCCAGCTCCGCCTGCCAGGTGCGGAACAGGGAGGCGCTGCCACCCGCGTGAGGCAGACAGAACAGCCGCACCCAGGACGCCGGTGCGGGGACGTGGAAGGCCAACCAATCCGTCATGACCGCACCTCGCGTCCCTGTCCGCCAACGAGCTTCTGGTACACAGCGAGGTTGGCAGCCACCATGCGCGGCAGGCTGAACAGCTCCACCACGCGTTGCTGGCCGGCGAGCCCCATGCGCCGCGCCCGCTCGCGGTCCTCCAGCAGGTTGAGCTGCGCGGCAGCGAGCGACTCGACGTCCACTTCGCGCGGACCTCCCGGTGCGCCGGGGAGCACGGGGACCAGCAGGCCCGTCTTCTCGTGGTCGACGATTTCCGACGGGCCTCCGGAGCGCGTTGCCACCAGCGGTAGACCGGAGGCCATGGCCTCGATGGCCGTGTAGCCAAAGGGCTCGTAGAGCGAAGGCACCAGCGCCAGATCCGCGATTCGATGGAGCAGCCCGAGCTGCTGGCGTGGCAGTTTGCCCAGCAGCTTGATGCGGTGGCGCAGGTGCGCGTAGCGCTGGGTCAGCGTCTGCACCATCTGCGTGGACTCTCGCGAGTCGGTGCCACCGGCCAGGAGGAAGCGCACGTTGGGGCGCCGTTCGAGCACGCGCTCGGCGGCGGCGAAGATGGCGCTGATGCCCTTCATGGGATGGAGCCGACCCGTGTAGAGGACGACCGGGTCATCCGGCGTGGCCACTGTGGCGCGCAGCCGGGCGTAGTCCTCCGGCGCGTGCGAGGGCTGGAGGAAGGGGCCCGCGTCCATGCCGCAGTGGATGGTGTGCAGCAGCGACGCCGGCATCCCATAGGTCTCCCGGATGAGCTCGCTCATGGAGTCGCTCACCGAGATGACGTTCGTCGACCCGTCGTAGAAGCTGCGCTCCTCCTCGAGAATCTCCGGGTCGGGCGTCTGTCCCCACCATCGCTCGGCGGGCTCGGAGATGTAGTGGCTGGTCCCCAGCACCGGCACACCGGTCTCATGGGCCAGCGCTCGCGCGGCGCGGTGGGTGTGCCACTGGTGGAAATGGATGAGGTCTGGCTTCTCCTCGTGGATGAGCTCGCGGCCTCGGTGAATCAGGTCGTCGTTGAAGACGCGGATGCCGCCCACCAGGGAGAGCTTTCCCGCCTGGGAGAGGCTGCCGCGGCTGGGCGGCATCATGTGCACGGTGAGGTTGGGCTCGCGGAGCACGGCGGGCTCGCCGGGCGTGTACGCCAGGACGGTGACCTTGCACCCGCCGCGCGCCAGCCCGCGGGCCAGCTCGTAGACATAGGTGCCCACACCGCCGGCCACGTTCGGCGTGTACTCCATGGCCAGGAGGAGCGCCTTCAGGGGTGGGGAGATAGGAGGTGCCATTGGGCTGTCTCTCAAAAAGGGTGTGGACGCGCGGCTAACGGCTGGCCGCGCCCTCCTTGGCGGTGAGCTCGGCCAGGATTCGCAGCAGGGCCTCCACCTCCGGGTCATCATGGCCGGGGCTCTTGCGCTGCTCGGCTACCAGGGCCGCCAGTCGAGCCACCGTCGGCGCCTCGAACAGCGATTGCAACGGCACCGTGAAGCCGAAGGTGTCCCGCAGCCGTCCCACCACCGTGGTGGCCAGCAGCGAGTGTCCACCGAGCGCGAAGAAGTCGTCGTGGACGCCCACCGGCCGCACGCCCAACACGTCCTCCCAGATGCGCGCCACCACCTGCTGGTCCTCGGTGTCGGGAGCCACGTAGGCCACGGCCAATGCGGGGCGGGAGTAGCCCGCGGCGGGGGCCTCACCGGGCTCCTCCGTTTCGGGGACGCGCTCCGCGGACGGCGCGGCGGCCAGGGCGCGGTGCCCGTCGGGGGAGACCCAGTAGCGCTTGCGCTCGAAGGGGTAGGTGGGCAGCCCGACGCGTTGGCGCCGTGCCTCGCCGTTGAAGGCTTCCCAGTCCACATCCACGCCGGACATCCAGAGCTGTCCCAGCGCGCCGAGCAGCACGGTCGTATCCGCCTGTCGCGTGTCCGGATGACGGAGCGAGGTCACCGTGGTGGGCGCCTGCCGGAGCGCGCCAGGCTGTGACGCGAAGGTGGTCAGCGTGCGGCCGGGGCCGACCTCCAGGAGCACCTGCGCGGGTTGTAGCTGCGCGAGCCCCGCGGCGAAGCGGACTGGCTGACGCAGGTGGCGGGCCCAGTAGGCCGGGTCCTTCGCCTCGGCGGCCGTCACCCACGTGCCGGTGACGTTGGAGAGGAAGGGAATCTGCGGCGCGGACAGCTTCATCCGGCGCAGGCGCTCGGTGAAGGGCGCGACGATGGGGTCCATCATCGCCGAGTGGAACGCGTGCGAGGTGTGCAGGCGACGTGACTGGACGCCACGTGCGTCCAGCCGGGCCTTCAGCGCGTCCACGGCGTCGTCGGGGCCGGCGACCACCGTCATCGACGGCGCGTTCACCGCGGCCACGGACAGCCGCGCATCCAGCGACGACACCAGCTCCGCTTCCGACAGCGCGACGGAGAGCATTGCGCCCGGCGGCAGGTCCTGCATCAACTGGCCCCGTGCGGCCACCAGGGCTAGCGCGTCCGGCAAGGTGAAGACGCCCGCGAGGCACGCGGCCACGTACTCACCGATACTGTGGCCCACCATGGCCTCGGGCCGCACGCCCCAGGACATCCACAGCCGCGCGAGCGCGTACTCGATGATGAAGAGGGCCGGCTGGGCCAACCGCGTCTGCTGCAACTGCCGCTGGGCTTCCTCGGCGCGGTCCGCGGCGGGGAAGAGGACCTCGCGCAGGTCCACCTTGAGGTGCGGGATGAGCCGGGTGGCGCAGTCGTCCACGTCCGCGCGGAACCCACGCTCGTTCTCGTACAAACCCTGCGCCATGCCCGCGTACTGCGCGCCCTGGCCAGGGAACATGAACACGGTGGGGCGGCTGGTGCGCTCCTCGGTGGCGGAGAGCTGCCGGCTGATGTCGCCCAGCGCCGTGAGCGTGTCCTCACGTCCCTGACAAACGATGGCGCGGCGGTGCGGGTGGCGCCGCCTGCCCACTTGGAGCGTGTACGCCACGTCCGCGGGCTCCAGGCCCTTGTTCGCGCGGAGGTGCTCCTCCAGCCGGGAGGCCTGCGCGGCGAGCGCCGTGGGTGTGCGCGCCGACAGGATCAGGAGTTGGTGCGAGCGCGTGGACGAAACCGGAGCGCGGGAGGGCGGCTCCTCCAGGATGACATGGGCGTTGGTGCCGCCCATGCCGAAGCTGCTCACGCCGGCGCGCCGAGGCTCGCGGGCGGGTGCCTTCCACTCGCGCAGCTTCGTGTTGACGTAGAAGGGGCTCGCGTCCCAGGGGATGTTGGGGTTCGGCGTCTCGAAGTTGAGGCTGGGTGGCAGCTTGCGGTGCTTCAGCGCCAGCGCCGTCTTGATGAGGCCCGCCACGCCCGCCGCCGCGTCCAGGTGGCCCAGGTTGGGCTTGATGGAGCCCAGGGCGCAGGTGCGCGGTCCGGCGGCCTCGTCGCCGAAGGCGCGGATGAGGGCCTGCACTTCGATGGGGTCTCCCAGCGCGGTGCCGGTGCCGTGCGCCTCCACGTAGCCGATGCTCCCGGCCGATACGCCCGCGCTGCCCAGGGCCTCGGAGATGACGGCGGCCTGGCCCTCGACGCCCGGCGCGGTGTAGCCCACACGCGCGGCGCCGTCGTTGTTCACCGCGGAGCCCTTGATGACCGCGTAGATGGGGCTGCCATCCGCCAGCGCATCTTCCAGGCGCCGCAGCGCCACCACGCCCGCGCCGCTGCCGAAGACGATGCCCTTGGCCTGCGCGTCGAAGGGGCGGCAGTGCCCGTCCGGCGACAGGATGCCGCCATCCACGTAGCGGTAGCCGCCCTGAATCTGGAGGTTGATGGACACGCCGCCCGCGAGCGCGAGGTCACACTCCTGGTTGAGCAGGCTCTGACAGGCGACGTGGACCGCGACCAGCGACGTGGAGCACGCGCTCTCGATGTTGAAGCTGGGGCCGCGCAGGTCCAGCTTGTAGGCGGCCCGCGTGGTGAGGAAGCTGCCCGCGTTGCCCAGGTTGAGCTGGAGCGGGTCCGCCGTGCGCATCAGCTCCGCGTTCCCCATGAGGTTGAGCAGCAGGTAGGTGCTCAGGGCCTGTCCGCCGAAGACACCCACCAACAGCTCGGGAGTCGGCGCGCCATGGCCCGCGTCCTCCAATGCCTCCAGCGCGCACTCCAGGAAGAGGCGTTGCTGCGGGTCCATGACCTCCGCTTCGCGCGGCGTGTAGCCGAAGAAGGCCGCGTCGAAGCCCGCAACGTCGTCCAGCCGTGAGGCCACCTTCACGAAGTGCGGATCCTTCAGCACCTCGGTGGGCAGGCCCGCCTTGAGGACTGCCTCGTCCGAAAGCGGCTCAATGGACTCCACGCCGTCGCAGAGGTTGCGCCACAGATCCTCCAGGCTGCGCGCGCCTGGGAAGCGCCCGGCCATGCCGGTGATTGCGATCTCCATCCCCGTGTTGCTGTCCGACACGCTGTCCCCCTCTTGCGCTCAGTTCCCCGACTGGCGCCGCTGCTGGATGAGCTCCCGACGCCTGGCTCCGCGGCTTCGCCGGTCACTGGTGGTGGCCGACGCCTGTTCCTGCCCTCGGGTCAGCAGCCGGGCCATGGCGCTGAGCGTGGGGTTCTCGAAGAGCGACACCACCGGCAGGTCCTTGCCGAAGCGGCGCTTCACCTCGTTGATGACCTTCAGGCCAATCAGCGAGTTCCCACCGAGCTCGAAGAAGTTCTCGTGCAGCGCCACGCTCTCCACGCCCAGGAAGCGCTGCCAGATGTCCGCCAGCTCGCGCTCCGCCTCGTCCATGCTGGCGGGCGCCGCGCGCTCGGCCGCCGGCGCGGCGTCTGTCTCCATGGGGCCCATCAAGTCTTGGAGCAGCGAGGCGCTGCGCGCCATGGCCGCTCGGAGGTCCTCGGTGGACACCACGACGTGGGTGGGGGCCTGCGCCAACACGCGCTCGAAGACGTCCACGCCCTCGGCCGGTGTCAGGGCATGGGCCAGCATCGCCTCCCGCATCGGGTTGGCGCCGTCCGGCATCTGCGTCGTTACGGCCTGGCCCACCTCGCGCCAGGTATCCCAGGCCAGGGAGATGATCGGCACGTTCCCCGTCGCCGCGGCCTGGTGAGCGAAGGCATCCTGGAAGGCGCACGCGGCGCAGTGGTCAATCTGCCCGGGCTCCGCCGTGTAGGCGGTGCGAGACGAGCAGAGCACGAAGAAGTCCAAGGGCGTGTCGCGCAGCAGCGCGTGCAGGATCCAGGTGCCCGACACCTTGGGGCGCAGGACGTCCTCCACGGCCTTCTGCGTGCGGAGCTGGGCCAGTCCGCCCGCGGGCACGCCGGCGGCGTGGATGACGCCGTGGAGTTCGCCAAAGGCCTGTCGCGCCTGGCGCAGCACCTCGGCCATCTGCTCGGCGTCGCCCACGTCCGCCGGGAGGACCAGGACCTCGGAGCCGAGGGCCTCTAGCGCCAGCACCTGGCGAATGCGCTGACTCACCCGGTCCTGCTCACCGTGCTCGGTGATCCAGGTGTCCCAGGTGTCACGTTCCGGCAGGGCATTGCGGCCCACCAGCACCAGCCGGGCCTGGACCTGCCGCGCGAGCGACTCCGCCAGCACCAGGCCGATGCCACCCAGTCCGCCGGTGATGAGGTACGTGCCTCGCGGACGCAGGCGCGACGGCGCATCCGCGGCGGGCGCGGAGATGCGTACCTGCTCGAACGACTGTTCCCAGCGGCTCGGGCCCCGGAGCGCCACGGCGCCGTTGGAGGAACCCGTGGCCAGCTCACCCACCATCCGCGCCACCAGGGCCTGGAGCGTCTTGCTACAGCGTGGGGCCTCCACGTCGATCGACCGACATGACAGGCCCGGCACCTCGTGCGGCAGCACGCGGCAGGCACCCAGGAGCGTGGCCTTCTCCGGGGCCAGCACCTCATGTCCGGTGACGGCCTGCACGCCGCTGGAGACCACCGTCATTTGCACGGGCCCGGACGCGCTCTGGCCAGCCAGGGCCTGTGAGAGGAAGAGCAGGCTGAAGAAGCCGGTGCGCTGGGCGTGCTCCAGGCCCGCCAGTCCTTCTCCCGCGGAGTCCACGCTCCACAGGTGGACGATGCGCTCGGGCCGGCAGGAGTCCTCGGCGAGCGCATTCAGCAGCGCCGCGTAGGTCTCCGGGCGGGTTGGGTCCACTTCGAAGACGCCGTCATCCACGCGGCGGAAGTCGGAGCCCTGCGATACCCGGGTGACCCGGCCGCCGCTCTCCGCCAGCCGTGTCGCCAAGGCGTCTCCCAGCCCGCCGGTGTCGGTGAAGACGAGCCAGTTCTGGGGCGCGGCGGTGGTCGCGCGCGGTGCGAGCGTGCGCTTCCAGGATGGCAGATAGAACCAGTCCGCCGCGTCCTTGCGCCGGGCGAGCGAGACGTCGCTGGCGATCGCGATACCGGCTGCATTCGGCTCCAGCCAGTGCCGCTTGCGATCGAAGGGGTAGGTGGGCAGCACCACGCGCCGGCGCTGCTCTCCGGCTTGGAGACGCCGCCAGTCCATGGGCACACCCGCCGCCCAGAGCCGGCCCAGCGTGGTGAGGACGAAGCGCATGTCGGAGCCGGGCTCACGAGGCGCCCGCATTGACGTGAGCACCACGGTGGGCTGGCCACGCTCCACCTGCAGGCGCGCGAGCGAGCCCAGCGTCCGCCCAGGACCGACCTCCAGCAGCACGCGCGACGGGTTCTCCAGCAGGCAACGCACGCCCGGACCGAAGCGCACCGTCTGCCGCAGGTGGCGCACCCAGTACCTCGGGTCGGTGGCCTCCTCCTCGGTCACCCATGTCCCCGTGACGCCAGAGACGAAGGGCTGCGTCGGCGTCTGGAGCTTCAGCCGCCCGACGAAGGCCGCGAACGCCGGCAGGATGGAGTCGATGAGGTGGGAGTGCGCGGCCACGTCGATGTGGACGCGGCGGTGCTCGATGCCTCGCGTCGCCAGGTCGGCGGAGAGCGCATCCACCGAGGCGGTGTCGCCGGCCACCACGCATTGCGACGGTCCGTTGACGGCGGCCAGGGACAGGTGCTCGCCCAGCATCGGCAGCAGCTCCTGTTCGGACAGGGCCACGCTCACCATCGCGCCGGAGGGAAGCTGCTCGAAGAGGCGGCCACGCTCGGCCACCAACGCCAGCGCGTCCTCCAGCGAGAAGACACCCGCGAGGCAGGCGGCCACGTACTCGCCCATGCTGTGGCCAATCATCGCCTCGGGCCGGATGCCCCAGGACTCCCACAGCCTGGCCAGCGCGTACTCCACCGTGAAGAGCGCGGGCAGGCCCACGGAGGGACGAGGAAGGGGCGCGCCTGCGTCCGCGTCGCCCGCCGGGTACAGCACCGTGCGAAGCGACGGTCCGCCGCGGCGCTGGAAGCTGGCGGCGCACGCGTCGAAGGCTTCGCGGAAGGCGGGCTCCTTCTCGTACAGCTCCTGCCCCATGCGCAGGTGCTGCGCGCCACCGCCGGGGAAGAGGAACACGACAGAACGGCCACCGTCCTTGGCCACGTCCGTGAACACGCGCTCGGGGTTCATCTCGGACAGCACCGTGGCCGCGTCCTCGCCACTCTCGCAGACCACGACGCGCCGGTGCGGGAAGGCCTTGCGGCCAATCTGGAGGGTGTAGGCCACGTCCGCCAGGGACTGCTCGGGGCGCGCCTCCAGGTGCGTGCCCAGGTTCTGGGTGAGCGCGTCGAGCGCGGCCGGCTTCTTCGCGGAGAGCACCAGCAATTGCCAGGGCCGCGACGGACCGGAGGGCGCTGGGGGCGGCGGCGCTTCCAGCAGTGCGTGGGCGTTGGTGCCACCAATGCCGAAGGAACTCACGCCCGCGCGGCGCCGGTGGTCATGCGGCTGCCAGTCCCGCAACGCGGCATTCACGAAGAAGGGGCTGCGCGCCCAATCGATGTTCGGGTTGGGCGTGCGGCAGTGGAGGGTGGGGGGGATGCGTCCGTGCTCCACCGCCAGGGCCGTCTTGATGAGCCCTGCTACGCCGGCCGCCGCGTCCAGGTGGCCGATGTTCGACTTGACCGACCCGAGCGCGCAGAAGCTGGTGGCCTCGGTGCCGGCGCGGAAGGCGCTCGTCAGCGCGGAGACCTCGACCGGATCTCCCAGCAGGGTGCCGGTGCCGTGCGTCTCCACGTAACCCACGGTGTCCGGCGTCACGCCCGCCAGGGCGTGGGTGCGGGCGATGACCTCCGCCTGTCCCTCGGCGCTGGGCGCGGTGTAGCCGAGCTTCGAGGCACCGTCGTTGTTGATGGCGGAGGCCCGGATGACGGCGTGGATGTGGCTGCCGTCCGCGAGCGCGTCATCCAGCCGCTTGAGCACCACCACGCCCACGCCGCTGCCGAAGAGCGTTCCCTGGGCCTGTGCATCGAAGGGACGGCAGTGACCGTCCGGCGACGCGATGCCGCCGGGCTGGTGCACGTAGCCCGTGCGCTGGGGCACGTCCACGGACACGCCGCCCGCGATGGCCACGTCACACTGGAAGCCCATCAGTGACTGGCAGGCCAGGTGGGTGGCGACCAGCGACGTGGAGCAACCCGTCTGGACATCCAGGCTGGGGCCCTTGAGGTCCAGGTGGTACGCCAGCCGCGTGGCGAGGAAGTCCTTGTCGTTGCCAATCATCACCTGGAAGCTGTCGCTCGACTCGAGCAGCTCCGGGTGCGTGCGCAGGTTGAAGAGCAGGTACGTGCTCAGGCTCGTGCCCGCGAAGACGCCCACCGAGCGCGACTCCGTATCCAGTCCGTGGCCCGCGCGCTCGATGGCCTCCCACGCGCACTCCAAGAAGATGCGGTGCTGCGGATCCATCAGCGCCGCCTCGCGCGGCGAATAGCCGAAGAAGCTCGCGTCGAACGCGTCCACCTGGTCCAGCACGGCTCCGGCGCGCACGAAGCCCGGCTGTCGCAGGCGCTCCTCGGGAACGCCGCGTGCCTTCAGTTCGTCGTCGGTGAAGAAGCGGATGCCTTCCACACCCTCGCAGAGGTTCCGCCAGAAGGTCTCCACGTCGGGGGAGCCCGGGAAGCGGCCCGCCATTCCGACGATGGCAATGGCCAGATCGTCGCCTTCACTCAGGTTGTCTTCGCTCATGGCTGTCGACGAACTCACGTTCAGGAAGCGAGGTGGGGTAGCGGTCCGGTGGCACCACGCACACTCCCCACGGAGCCCTCATGCCGCGGGGCTCAGGGCGGTGACCGTGACGCGGGGCAGGGCTCCGCGTTGCGCGGAGGCGAGGCTCAGCTGGCTGCCTGGGCGGCGGGCGGCGTGCTCGAGAGAGAGAACGCGTCAGCGAGCAGCTCGTAGGAGCGCATCCGGGCGCGATGGTCGTGGACGATGGTGGTGACGAGCAGCTCGTCCGCCTGGAATTCGGCGGCCATGCGCAACAGCTGTTCCTTCACCTGGTCCGGTGAACCACACACGACGCGTTTGCGGTCGAACTCGAGCGTGGCCAGGTCCTCGGGCGTGTAGGCGTAGGCCTCCGCCTCCTCGATGGACGGAATGGGCGCTTCGGGCCGGCCCCTGCGAGTGTTGATGGTCAGCAGGTCGCTGCTCCGGGCTATTCGCCGGGCCTCCTGCTCGGTCGGGGCACAGATGACGTAGACGCTGACGGCGGAGTTGGGAGCCGCCTGCACGTGCGAGGGCTGGAAGCGCTCGCGATACCCCCGCGTCACCGGTCCACCGTGGATGGGGTTGAAGAAGTGCGCGAAGCAGAAGGACAGACCCAGCCGGGCCGCGAGCGCGGCGCTCTGCTCGCCCGAGCCCAGGGCCCAGACCTGCGGCATGCCCGGCGCCATGGTCTTCAGGCTCAGCTTCTCGAACTCCGGCGTCGCGGGCGTGGTGCCCGACAGGAAGGCGACGAGGTCCTCCAGCTTCGTGGGGAAGTTCTCGTTGTTCATCGGCGGCCCGTAGGCCAGTGCGCGGGCCACCAGGTCCGTGCTGCCCGATGTCCGTCCGATGCCCAGGTCGATGCGGTTGGGGTGGAGCGTCTCCAGCAGCCGGAAGACCTCGGCGACCTTGAAGGGGCTGTAGTTCGACAGCAGGACGCCGCCCGTTCCCACCCGGATGCGAGACGTCGCCGCCGCGACATGCGCGACGAGGATTTCCGGCGCCACGCCCGCGAAGTGTCCTGAGCCGTGATGCTCCGCGAGCCAGAAGCGGTGATAACCGAGCTGCTCGGCGGCTCGAGCCAGCTCCACCGTGTTTTGGAAGGCCGCACGTGTCTGGGAGTCGCTGGCGACGATGGAGTGATCGAGAACACTGAGCTTCACGGCGAGCGTTCCTTCCCGGGCAGACGGCGCCCTCGGGGCCGCTTCGAGACGGGCCGAGTCGTCGCGTGTCCGCGTTTCAAGATGGTGACAAAGCCTATATTAACGCGGTTATCTGCGACAAATGGGATTTGGTTGATTATGCTTGAAAATTGAGAATAGGTGGCAGCCCGGAGTGCGCCTGAATACCAGGGGCTCTTTCATTCCCCGAGGCTCGGTGTGACATCGGCTGTTACTCGACGACGACGAGCGCGCACATCAACGCGCCTTGGGTCGCGTTGACCACGTCCTTGCCCTGACCGGTGGGGTTCAGTCGCACCATGGTTCCGCCGTAACGCTCACCGAAGACAAAGGCTCCCCAGATGAGGATGTGGGCGCCCACGGCGCCGTCGTCTCGCAGGAAGTGGTAGGGGCGGGGCTCGACGCGCTCCTGGACAATCCATCCGCCGTGCTCCAGGGCTTCCTGGATGGCGGCGTCCCAGTCCTCGGCGGTCATCGCGCGGCCAATCAGCACCGACTTGCCGCCATAGGCGCGGCCCGCCTTGAGCACCAGGCCTTCGCGCTTCGAGGCGGTGAGCTCGTCGGGCAGCCACACGGATGCGCCGTCGCGCGTCGTCTGGGTGGCGCGCACGCGGCGCGTCCAGGGAATGTGCCGGCGGATGAGCTCACGCTCCTCGGGAGTAAGCGCGGGTGACGCCTCGTTCTCCGACAGCAGCGCGATGTTGAGCTTGTCGTCGAGCAGCTCCTGCGCTGGACCGTTGTAGAGACACAAGGTGCGCGCGGCGAGCGCGGCGCGGACGCGAGCGTCGAAGTCCGGGCCCACCACTTCGAGCCGATCTCTCGCGTCATGTTCCTGCACGGCATGCAGCCGCCGGCCGCGCATCGTGAAGCAGTGGCCCTCCGCGTCCTTCACCTCGCTGTAGGTGCCGATGAGCACCTCGCCCTTCGCGCCTTCAGCAGCGAGCAGTTCGCTCAGCGTGCTGTTGAGCAGCAGCGTCGCCATCTCCCTGCCCGCGGCTTCGGGCAGCTCATTGTCAGGGAAGAGCACGGCCAGATTGCATTCGCCTTCCCACGCAACGGTCCGTCGCACGTCCTCGACGACATGACTCAGGAAGGCGCGCAGCGTGTCCTGCAGCTGGATGCGCAGGCCCTGCTCCTCGGTGAAGCGCTGGAGCACGGGCTGGTCCATCACCACCTGAGCCTTGAGCCCCGTTTCCCAACCGCCCAGGCCCGCCATCATGTTGACCTCAAGGCACTTGAGGCCGTCGGCCGAGTCGATGAAGTCCCCGCGGCTGAGCGCGCCGCGCGCATCCTCCGTGTTGGCCAGGACCTCCGCCGCCACGCGCGCCCGTTCCTGCGAGACACCGTAGTAGTCGGCGATGCGCCGAGGGTCGCCGTCCAGCAACAGCCGAGGCCCGCGCTTGACGAGCCGGCAGAGCTTGACCGAGACCTCCTCCAGCTCACGGTCGCGGCGCGAGTCGATGAGGAGTGGCCACCGGTGCAGCTCGTAATACATCAGAGGTGACGCTTCGAACTTGTGGAAGCGGTGCCGCGCGAACACCTCGGGCGTCCGCTCCGCGAACTTCAGGAAGGCCACCGCCGCCGCGGACAGCTCACCGTGCAGCGCCTGGATTTCATCGGAGAACTTCAGCTCGCCTGGGGATTCGTTGACGTGTGGCATTTTCCGGGTAATAGCACTTTGACTCAGAGTGCGTATAAAGCGGCTGTTTTACGTGCTCGAAGCGACGGCGGCTCACGCGGAGGCTTCAACCTTCCGGGGCGTCGGCTGAGCTGATCCCGCAGCGCGAGCGGGGTGTTGGTCTGGAGCCGCGTCAGCAGCCGCTGCGCTCCGATGCGCGCGAGCCCAGCACCAGGACTCCGGACGAAAACCGGAATGTGGGTGCTCATAGCTTATGCTGCGCGTTCCCCCCCAGCGAAGGTCTCCGGCTTTTCCACAGCTCCACCCCTTGGAACCTCTCACCATGCGCTCCCACCCGGCCGCGACACTGCTGGAGCTCCTCGAAACGCAGACCCAGTCCCTGGGTGAACGGCGGCTGTACACCTTCCTGGAGGATGGCGGGGATGACGCGGTCCTGAGCTACGCCGGGTTGGATTTGCGAGCCCGGCGCATTGGCGCGGCACTCCAGGCCCTGGCGCGAGCGGGCGAGCGGGCGGTGCTCCTCTATCCACCGGGCCTAGAGTACGTCGCGGGTTTCTTCGGCTGTTTGTATGCCGGGTTGGTCGCCGTCCCAGCCTATCCGCCGGACCCGATGCGGCTGGAGAGGACGTTGCCTCGGCTGCGCGCCATCATTCGGGATGCGCGCGCGAGCGTCGTGCTCACCACCTCCTTCATCCAGGAGATGGGGGAGGGGCTCTTCGAAGGCGCCCCCGAGCTCGCCGCGCTCCGCTGGGTGGCCACCGACGCGTTGCCCGAGGGGACTGAGGCGGGGTGGCGCCGTCCGGAGCCTTCGCGGGACACGTTGGCCTTCCTTCAATACACGTCCGGCTCCACGGGGGATCCGAAGGGCGTGCAGCTCAGCCATGGGAACCTGCTGCACAACCTGGGGCTGATCTCCCACGCGTTCCAGGTCCGCTCGGACAGCGTGGGCGTCATCTGGCTGCCGCCGTACCATGACATGGGCCTGATTGGCGGCATCCTCCAGCCGCTCTACGCGGGCTTCCCGGTGGCGCTGATGTCGCCGCTCGCGTTCCTTCGCCGCCCACGGTTCTGGTTGGAGTCACTGTCCCGCTTCGGTGGCACCATCAGCGGCGGCCCGTGCTTCGCCTTCGACCTGTGCGTGAGGAAGGTGCCTCCCGCGGAGCGTGAAGGGTTGGACCTGCGTCGCTGGGAGCTGGCCTTCTGTGGGGCCGAGCCCATCCGCCCGGAAGTCATGACCCGCTTCTCGGAAGCCTTCGCGCCCGTGGGCTTCCAGCGCGAGGCGCTCTATCCCTGCTATGGGCTCGCGGAAGGCACGCTGATCGCCTCGGGTGGGCGCAAGGGCGAAGGTGTCCTCACGCGGATGTGGGACGCCCAGGCGTTGGAGCGGAACGAGGCGCTGGCGGCCGAGGACGGCCCTGGGGCGCGCCCGCTGGTGGGGTGCGGCCAGACGCTGCCTGAGCAGACGCTGCTCGTCGTGGACCCGGAGACGCGTCGCGCTTGCCCGCCCGAGCGGGTGGGGGAGATCTGGGTCTCTGGTCCCAGCGTGGCCCACGGCTACTGGGAGCGGCCCGAGGAGAGCGAGGCCGCGTTCGGGGCACGATTGGCGGATTCGGACAGCGGCCCCCGGTTCCTGCGGACGGGAGACCTGGGCCTGCTGAAGGACGGCGAGCTGTTCGTCGTGGGTCGGCGCAAGGACCTCATCATCCTCCGCGGCCGCAACCTGCATCCGCAGGACCTGGAGCTGACGCTGGAGCGCAGCCATTCGGCGCTGCGGCCCGGTTGTGGCGCGGCGTTCTCCATCGACGTGGGCGGCGAGGAGCGGCTCGCGGTGATGTACGAGGTGGACTCGCGCAAGCCGTGGACCGCCGAGGACGTGGTGGGCGCAGTCCGCCGGGGTCTGGCGGAGACGCACGAGGTCCAGCTCCACACGCTCGTCCTCATCGAGCCAGGCGCGCTGCCGAAGACGTCCAGCGGGAAGATTCAGCGGCGTGCTTGCCGGGCTGAATTGCTCGCGGGGACGGCTCGGGCGCTGCTGACCTGGAGCGAGTCGGAAGCAGACGCGCCCCAGGCCAAGGCTCCCGCGCCTGACATCACCGCGTCCCAGCCGCTCACCGTGGAGGCACTTGAGGCGTGGTTGCTGGCGCGGATCGCCTCGCGGCTTCGCGTCCGTCCGGAGGAGCTGGCGACGGATGCGCCCATCACTTCCTTTGGTCTGGACTCACTGGGCGCCGTGGAGTTGGCGAACGACGTCGAGACCCTGGGCGTGGTCCTTCGCATGGAGGTCCTTCTTCAGGGGCCGACGGTGGGGGCGCTCGCGCTGACCCTCTTCGCGGCGCGTGGGGCGTCCACTGGCGCCGAGCTGACGCGGGGCGAGGAGAGGACGCCCGCGCCGCTCTCCTCCGCGCAGCAAAGACTGTGGCTGTTCGAGCAATTGGCGCAGGGAAGCGCCGCGTATCACCTGCCGGCGGCGGTACGGCTCACCGGTGCACTGGATGATGTGGCGCTGGAGCATGCCTTCGCTGCAATCGTTCAGCGCCACGCGGCACTCCGGGCGACGTTCCGCGACGAAGATGGCACGCCGTCGCAGGTGACCTCGTCGGTGCCGGTGTCATCACTTCGCCGGGTGGACCTCCGCGACGTCCCGGTGGATGCCCGCGAGGAGGCCGCGCTTCGTCTGGCCCACGAGGAAGCGCGGGCGCCGTTCGACCTCGAGCGCGGTCCGCTGCTCCGGGCCACGCTGTTTCAATTGGACGCGCACGAGCACCTGCTGGTCGTGGTGATGCACCACATCGCCTCGGATGGTGCCTCGTTCGCCATCCTGGCCCGTGAGCTGAGCGCGCTGTACGCGGGTGATGTTTCGCTGCCGCCGTTGGCCTTTCAGTACCCAGACTTCGCGCGCTGGCGCCGCGAGGTCGAGGCGGACGGCGCCCTGGCCACGTCGCTCGACTGGTGGAAGGCGCGGCTGGCAGGGGGGGCCGCGGCGCTGGAACTGCCCGCGGATCGGTCTCGACCGCCCATGCCATCCTATCGCGGTGGCCGCGTGGCGGTGCGGTTCCCGGAGGCGCTGACGGCTCGGCTGGAGGCGTTGGGCCGGAGCGAAGGCGCCACGTTGTTCATGACGTTGCTGGCGGCTTTCGAGGTGCTGCTCGCGCGTCATTCGGGGCAGGCGGACTTCTGCGTCGGAACGGCCGTCAATGGGCGTGAGCGGGCGGGACTCGAAGGGTTGATGGGGTGCTTTCTCGACCTGATCGTCCTGCGCGCGTCCGTGTCTGGCTCATCACGTTTCCGCGAACTGTTGGGACAGACGCGGGAAGGCGTGCTGGCGGCCTTTGCCCACCGGGGCGTTTCTTTCGAGCGGCTGGTCGACGCGGTCCAACCCACGAGGGACCCCTCGCGCGCACCCTTGTTCCAGGTGCTGTTCGTGCTCCAGCCGGAGCCCGGCGCGGGACTGGCGCTGCCCGGCCTGGAGTCTCGCCGCGTGGAGGTGGACCCGGGGGCCACGCCCTACGATTTGACGCTGTCGCTGGCCCGAGGGCCGGAGGGACTGGGAGGGTGGCTCGAGTACGCCACGGACCTGTTTGATGCGGACACCGCCGCGCGACTGGTGGCGCGGCTGGGCGTGCTTCTGGAATCCATTGTCGCGGACCCTGACCAGCGCCTCGCCATGCTGCCGCTGTTGCCTGAGGCAGAGCAGCGGCAGGTGCTGGTCGACTGGAATGACACGCGGGCGGAGTTCCCGGAGGCGTGCATCCATGCGCTCGTGGAGTTGCAGGCGCAGCGCACTCCGGACGCCGTTGCCGTGGTGTGTGGCGACGGGGTCCTCACGTACCGTGAGCTGAACCAACGAGCCAACGCCGTGGCATGGAGGCTGCGCGAGCAGGGCGTTGGACCTGAGTGCATCGTGGGCCTCTTCGCCGACCGCTCCGCGGACCTGGTCGTGGGCCTGCTGGGCATCTTCAAGGCGGGCGGTGCGTACCTGCCGCTGGACCCGTCGTATCCCGAGGCTCGGCTCGCGCTGATGCTGGAGGACTCTGGCGCCTCGGTGGTGCTCGCGCACCGGCATCTGGCGGGCGCGCTTCCGTTCGGCGATAGGACCGTGGTTCCGCTGGATGTGGCTGGCGAGGCCGACGCCGCGCCACCGGGAGCCGTGGGGCCCGACAACCTGGCCTATGTCCTCTACACCTCGGGCTCCACCGGCAAGCCCAAGGGCGTGCTGATTCCACACCGCAACGTCGTCAGCTTCTTCACGGGCATGGACGCGCGCGTGGGGACCGAACCGGGGACGTGGCTCGCGGTGACGAGTGTCTCCTTCGACATCTCCGTGTTGGAGTTGCTCTGGACGCTGGCTCGCGGCTTCAAGGTCGCCGTGCAGGGCGAGCAGGGGGCCTTGGGGGCCGCGCCGCGCCGGGTGACCCGATCGCGCCAGAAGCCTCTGGGCTTCAGCCTCTTCTACTTCGCGGCGGACGAGGGTGCTCCAGGCGCGGAGCGTTACCGGCTGTTGCTGGAAGGTGCGCGGTTCGCGGACCGTCATGGCTTCCAGGCGGTGTGGACGCCGGAGCGCCACCTTCATGCGTTTGGTGGGCTCTATCCCAATCCATCCGTGACGAGCGCGGCCATCGCCGCCATCACCGAGCGCGTAGCCATCCGCGCCGGCAGCGTCGTGCTGCCTCTGCACCACCCCGTGCGCGTGGCCGAGGAGTGGTCGCTCGTCGACAACCTGTCGAAGGGCCGCGTCGGCATCTCCGTTGCGCCGGGCTGGCACGCGGATGACTTCGTCCTCGCGCCAGAGCGGTATGCGGAGCGCCGGGAGCTTGCGCGGCGGGACCTGGACACGTTGCGGCGGCTTTGGCGCGGTGAGTCGCTGTCGTTCCCCAATGGCGCGGGGACGCCCATCGATGTCCGCATCCGTCCGAGCCCCGTGCAGCGCGAGCTCCCTGTGTGGCTGACCGCCGCTGGCAATCCGGACACCTTCCGCGAAGCGGGCCGGCTGGGCGCGGGCGTCCTGACGCACCTCTTGGGACAGCGGTGGGAGGAGCTGGAATCACGCATCGCGCTCTACCGCGAGGCCTGGCGCGAGGCGGGCCACGAGGGCGAGGGCCACGTGACGCTGATGCTCCACACGTTCGTGGGGCACGACGTGGAGCGCGTGCGTGAGACAGTCGAAGCGCCGCTGCGGCGCTACCTGAGCAACTCCGCGGACCTGATGCGCGGGTTGGGCCGGACGCTGGGCGTGGACCTGGATCCCGCATCGGTGCGTCCGGAGGACCTGGACGCGCTCGTGGGACGGGCCTTCGGGCGCTTCTTCGACGGGGCGGGGCTCTTCGGGACGCCGCGCACCTGTCGGGAGCAGGTGGCGCGCATCGAGGCGCTGGGCGTGGATGAGGTCGCGTGCCTCATCGACTTCGGCGTGGACACGGATGCCGTGCTCGCCAGCCTTCCGGCGCTGGACGCCGTGCGGCAGCGCTGCGAGCGGGACTTCCGGCTTCAGTCGCAGGAGGAAATCACCGTGCCCGCGCAGCTTCGCCGGCACGGCGTCACGCATCTGCAATGCACGCCCTCCCTGGCCCAGGCGCTGCTCTTGGAGCCCGGTGCGGCCGGGGCGCTCGTGGGGCTGGAGCGCCTGCTCGTCGGCGGTGAGGCGCTATCCGCGGAGCTGGCGGAACGGCTGCGGGGCACCATGGGCGGAGCGCTGCTCAACATGTACGGCCCCACGGAGACCACCATCTGGTCTTCGTCGCACGCCGTGGATGGTTCGCCGGGACCGGTGCCCATTGGTACGCCCATCGCCAACACGTCGTTGTACGTGCTGGATGCGGAGCTGCGGCCCTTGCCCGTGGGTGTGCCCGGTGAGCTCTACATTGGTGGCATGGGTGTCGCTCGGGGCTATCACGCGCGGCCGGAGCTGACCGCCGAGCGATTCCTCCCGGACCCGGCGTCCTCCAACGCTGGTGCCCGGATGTACCGAACGGGCGACCGGGCTCGATGGCGAGCGGATGGAACGGTGGAGTTCCTGGGCCGCGTGGACCACCAGCTCAAGGTCCGTGGCTTCCGGGTGGAGCCTGGTGAAATCGAGTCCGTGCTGGCGCGGCACTCCGACGTGGCGCAGGCCGTGGTCGTGGCGCGGGAGGCGTCTGCTGGAGGCGCTCGCCTCGTCGCGTACGTCGTCGCCAGGCCGGGCACGGCGCTTTCGGTGGAGGCGCTGCTGGCCTTCTCCCGGCGCTCCCTGCCGGAGCACATGGTGCCTTCGGCGTTCGTGCCACTCGATGCGCTCCCGCTGACGCCCAACGGGAAGGTGGACCGGAAGGCGTTGCCTGCGCCGGAGGGTGTCCGTGACGTCGCTCGGGAGTACGTGGCGCCTCGGACGGACACTGAACGCCGTTTGGCCGAGCTGTGGGCTTCGCTGCTGGGCGTGGAGCGGGTAGGCGCGGAGGACGACTTCTTCGCGCTGGGCGGGCACTCGCTGCTGGCCACGCGCGCCGCCTCCCGGATTCGTGAGGCGTTCGGGGTGGACCTGCCCCTGCGTGAGTTGTTCGAGTCGTCCTCGCCCGCGGCCTTGGGGGCGCGCATCGATGCTCGCCTCCTGGGGGCGTCCGGGGTGCCTCCATTGGTGGCCCGGTCTCACGAAGGCGCGCTGCCGCTGTCCTTCGCGCAGCAACGGCTCTGGTTCCTGGAGCAGCTCGAGCCCGGTGGCGCCGCGTACAACGATGCGGTGGCTGTCCGTGTGGAGGGGGCGCTCGATGTGGCGTTGCTGGAGCGCTCTCTGAGAGAGGTGGTCCGGCGGCACGAAGTCCTCCGCGCCACCTTCCACGATGACGGCGGCACGCCTTCCTGGCGCATCCATCCCGAGGCCCGGCTTGCTCTGGACCGGGTGGACCTGACCGCGCTGTCTGGGGCTGATCAGGCGGAGGCCCTATCGTTGCGATTGGCGGAGGAGTCGCTGCGGGCGTTCGACCTCGGCGCGGGACCGCCGCTTCGAGCCACGCTGCTCCAGGTGAGCGCGCGTGAGCACGTGCTCTTGTTGGTGCTGCACCACCTGGTGACGGATGGCGCATCCATGGGTGTGCTCGTGCTCGAGGTGGCGGCGCTCTATCGGGCCTTCTCCCAGGGGCAGGTTTCGCCGTTGTCGCCGCTGCCGCTCCAGTACGTGGACTATGCGGCGTGGCAGCGCGACTGGCTTCGCGGCGAGGCGCTGGAGGCGCAACTCGCGTACTGGCGGACCCGGTTGGGAGGGGCACCTCGGGCGCTGGACCTGCCCACGGACCGGCCTCGACCGGCCGTGCGCAGCAGCCGTGGCGTGAGCCGAAGCATGCTCCTGGGCCCGGAGTTGTCGCATGCGCTGAAAACGTTGGCCCAGCGTGAGGGCGCCACGCCCTTCATGGTGCTGCTGGCGGGCTTCTCCGCGCTGCTGTCCCGTCATGGCGGGCAGGATGACCTGTGCGTGGGAACGCCGGTGGAGGGCCGTGACCGGACCGAGCTGGAAGGGCTCATCGGCTGCTTCGTCAACACGCTGGTCCTGCGCGTGTCACTGGCGGGCACGCCGTCCTTCAGGGAGTTG
The DNA here is from genome assembly GCF_006518205.1 of Myxococcus sp. CA005. Lineage (NCBI taxonomy): Bacteria > Pseudomonadati > Myxococcota > Myxococcia > Myxococcales > Myxococcaceae > Myxococcus > Myxococcus sp. CA005. The sequence continues at coordinate 55,080 of NZ_SRLV01000004.1, forward strand.
ATTGGCCGCGCGCGGGAGACTGTGCTGGGGGCATTCGCGCACCAGGACGCACCCTTCGAGGAACTGGTGAAGGCGCTCCAGCCCGAGCGCGACCTGGGCCGCAGCCCGCTGTTCCAGGCCATGCTCGTGATGCAGGAGGACCCGCTGCCGGAGTTGGTGATTCCGGGGCTGCGGCTGAACGTCCAGCCGCAGCCGAGTCTCACGGCGAAGTTCGACCTGCGACTCATCATCACGGACACGGCGGACGGCTTCTCCGCGAACCTGGAGCTGAGCACCGACCTGTTCGAGCCGGATACCGCAACGCGCCTGCTGGAGCACCTGCGCGTCCTGTTGGAGGCGGGCGTCCGTGAGCCGGAACAGCAGGTGCACGCGCTTCCCCTGATGACCTCGGCGGAGCGGCACCGGGTCCTGGTGGCGTGGAATGACACGGACCGCCCTCGGCCAGGAGTGAGCGTCCTGCATCGGCTCATCGAAGCGCGGGTGGACCGCACACCGGATGTGGTGGCGCTGAGCTTCGAGAGCGACACCCTCACGTATCGGGAGCTGGACCGGCGCGCGAATCAGCTCGCGCGCTACCTGCGGGCCCGAGGCGTGGGGCCGGACACGCGGGTTGCGCTGTGCGTGGAGCGTTCGCTGGAGATGGTGGTGGGGCTCCTCGGCGTGCTCAAGGCGGGGGGCGCCTACGTGCCGCTCGACCCGGAGTATCCCCGCGAGCGACTGGAGTACATGCTCGCGGATGCGGCGGCGCCGGTGCTGCTGACGCAGGCTCGGTTGTCGGAACGCCTGCCTCGGGACAGCGCCACCGTGGTGTGTCTGGACTCGGAGTGGGACGCGGTGGCGCGCGAGCGCGAGGAGCGTCTCGACGTGACCGTGGATGGGAGCGGGCTGGCGTACGTCCTCTACACCTCGGGCTCCACGGGCCGGCCCAAGGGGGCGATGAACACGCATGCCGCCATCTGCAATCGGCTCCTGTGGATGCAGGAGGCCTACGGGCTTGATTCGAGCGACCGCGTCCTCCAGAAGACGCCGTTCAGCTTCGACGTCTCCGTGTGGGAGTTCTTCTGGCCGCTGCTGGCGGGCGCGCGGTTGGTGATGGCGCGGCCTGGCGGGCACCGGGAGCCCGCGTATCTGACGGACACCATCGCTCGCGAGCGCATCACCACGTTGCACTTCGTGCCGTCCATGCTCCGGCCCTTCCTGGAGGAGACGGAGCTGGCAGTGTCCTGCGCCAGCCTGAGAAGGGTGTTCTGCAGTGGCGAGGCGCTGCCTCCCGAGCTGAGGGATCGCTACTTCTCGTGCCTGCTCGCCGAGCTTCACAACCTCTACGGCCCGACGGAGGCCGCGGTGGACGTGACGGCGTGGGCCTGCGCACGTGAGGACCGTGGGCATGTCGTGCCCATCGGGCGCCCCATCGCCAACGCGCGGATGTACGTGCTGGATGCGCGGCTGCGTCCCGTGCCAGCGGGTGTGCCGGGTGAGCTGTACATCGGGGGTGCACCGCTGGCGCGCGGCTACTGGCAGCGGCCGGACCTGACCGCTGAGCGATTCCTTCCGGACGCCTTCGCGGCGCAGCCGGGGGCGCGGATGTACCGGACGGGCGATCAGGCCCGCTTCCTGGCGAATGGCGCCATCGAGTACCTGGGCCGCCTGGATGACCAGGTGAAGCTGCGGGGCTTCCGCATCGAATTGGGAGAGATTGAAGCCGTGCTGTCCCTGCACCCCGGCGTGCGTGCGGCGGCGGTGGCGATTCGAGAGGACGTCCCGGGAGACCGGCGCCTCGTGGCGTACGTGGTCGCGCCTTCGGGGGACGTGGCATCGGAGCTTCGGGCCTTCCTCGGTGAGCGACTGCCCGAGCACATGGTGCCGTCGGCCTTCGTCACGCTGGACGCGCTCCCGCTGTCGCCCAGTGGGAAGCTCGACCGTCGTGGCCTCCCCGCACCGGTGCGGGCAGTGCAGGGGCGTGGTGCGGCCCACGTCGAGCCGCGTAACGCGCTGGAACTTGAGATCGCGCAGATCTGGGCGGGCGTTCTGGGCGTCGAGCGGGTAGGCGCCGAGGACCGCTTCTTCGAGCTGGGCGGTGACTCCATCCTCGCGCTTCAGGTGATTGCGCGGGCGCGGCAGGTGGGCATCCACCTCACCGCGCGCCAGCTCTTCCAGCATCCGACGGTGGCAGGGCTGGCACAGGTGGCGACGAGCCGTCGTCGCTTGGGAGACCAGGGCCCGGTTGTAGGGCCCGTGCCGCTGACGCCCATCCAGCGCTGGTTCGTCGAGCGCGAGCTTCCCGAAGCGCATCACTTCAACCAGGCGTTGATGCTGGAGCCCCGTGAGCGCCTGGAGTCGGACGTGCTGGCCTGCGCACTGCGGGCCCTCGTGGACCATCACGATGCGCTGCGGCTGCGGCTGTCGCGGAGTGATACGGGGTGGGCGCAGTCGTGCGCAGAGCCAGGGCGCGACGTGCCACTGCGTCTCGTGGACCTATCCGGGTTGGATGCCGCCGCGCGGGCCGTGGCGATGGAGCGCACCGCCACGGAGGAGCAGGCGGGTTTGGACCTGAATGCGGGGTGCCTCCTGCGCGCCGTGTTGTTCGACCCGGGACCAAATCGGAGGGGACGGCTGCTGCTGGTCATCCACCACCTCGCGGCGGACGGCGTCTCCTGGCGCGTGTTGTTGGAGGACCTGGAGACGGCGCTTCGGCAGCTTGCCCGCGGAGAGCCGGTGGCGCTTCCCGCGAAGACGACGTCGTTCCAGGCCTGGGCACGACGGTTGGAGGTGCATGCCGCCTCGGGGGTGCTCGCGGAGGAGGGGGCCTACTGGCGGGACGTGCTGAGCGCGGATGTGGCCGCGCTTCCTCGGGATGTGCCGGGTGGGGTGAACTCGCAGGGCTCGGAGCGCGTCGTCACAGTGGCACTGGATGCCGACGTGACGCACTCGCTGCTTCGTGCATCGGCGACGATGTCACAGCCGGGCCTTGAAGACGTGCTCCTCACGGGTGTTGCGAGCGCGCTGGCCCGATGGAGTGGCGAGCGCCGACTGCGCATCGACCTGGAGGGCCACGGGCGCGACGAGCTGTTCGACGACGTGGACCTCTCACGCACGGTAGGGTGGTTCACCGCGTTGTTCCCCGTGCGTCTGGAGTTGCCGGAGGGGTTGGCGTCCGCTTCCGTGCTCGCGTCGGTTCGCGCGGCACGCGAGCATCGGAAGGGCAGAGGTGTTGGATATGGCCTGCTGCGCTACCTTCGCCATGATGCCGGCGCTTCGTCTGAGGTCCTCTTCAACTACCTCGGGCAGCTCGACTCGGGTACTCGGGACTCGGCGCTGTTCTCGCTGGCGCCCGAATCCACGGGGGCCTCGCAGGGGACGCGTGGGCTCCGGAGCCATGTGTTGGAGGTGGTGGCTCGCGTCGTGGGCGGACGCCTGGAGTTGGCCTGGCATTACAGCGAGGCGCTGCATTCGCGCGCGCGCATCGAAGCCCTGGCGCGTCACTGTGTCGAAACGTTGGTGGAACTCGCGGGCGCGACGGAGGAGTGTCATGCGCTCTCTCCCCTCCAGCATGGGTTGTTGTTCCAGGTGCTGCTGGAGCCCGGCACCGGCGCGTACTTCGAGCAGCGAAGCTGGACGCTCGCCGGTCCGCTGAACGCCGGAGCACTCCGGCGGGCATGGGAGGCGGTGTCCGAACGGCATTCCTCACTGCGCACCTCGTTCCTCTGGGACGGGTTGGAGGCCCCTGTCCAGGTGGTCCATGCACGCGCGACCCCTGTGTGGGCTGAGCTCGACTGGCGCGGGCGCTCCTCGGAGGAACAATCCCAGTCACTGGCCGCGTTCCTGCGTGAGGACCGGGCACAGGGCTTTGTCCTGTCGCAGGCGCCGCTGATGCGGCTGGCGCTGATTCGACTGGAGGACCATGCCTGGCGGTTCGTCTGGAGCTTCCATCACCTGCTTCTCGATGGGTGGAGTCTGGCGCGCGTCCTTGGCGAGGTGCTTGATGCTTACGCGGCGATTGCCGCAGGGGCAGATTGGCTCCCGCCCGCCGCCTCAATGGATTTCCGCACCTACGTGGAATGGCTGGGGCGCCGCCGACCTGAGCAGGACGAAGCCTTCTGGCGGGAGCAGCTCGAGGGCATCGAAGCGCCGACGCCATTGCCTGCGGCAGGAGGCTCCACCGCGGCGCATGACACGGGTGAGCACGCGCTGGATTTGGGCGAGGCCGATACCGCTGCGCTCCAGGAGTTCGCACGCAGCCATGGGCTCACGCCGAGCACCCTGGTCCACGGTGCGTGGGCGTTGCTGTTGTCCCGCTATGGGGGCGGGCAGGACGTCATGTTCGCGACGACGCTCGCGGGCCGTCCGCCGGAGCTACCGGGCATCGAGGAAGCCGTCGGGTTGTTCATCCACTCGCTCCCGGTTCGCGCCCGTATCCAGCATGGCGCCGGGTTGCTGCCCTGGCTGAGCGAGCTTCAGTCCCTGCTGGTGGAGTTGGGGCAACGGGAGCACGTCCCGCTCACCCGGCTTCAGGGGTGGAGCGACATTCCCCGAGGCACGCCGCTCTTCGAGAGTCTCCTCGTTTTCGAGAACTACCCGGTGGATGCCGCGCTCGTACGCGGTGCGTCCGGGTTGGAGCTGCGGGACTTCGCGGCCTTCGAGCGCACGCACTATCCGCTGACCGCGGTGGTGGTTCCGGGACGCTCCATGCGGCTGAAGCTGCTGTACCGGCAGGAGCGAATCTCAAAGGTCGCTGCCGAGCAGTTGCTGACGCACTGGCGCGGTCTGCTTCAGGCGATGTGGAGTCGTCCTGAGCAGCGACTGGGCGACGTGTCCCTGCTGTCGGAGGCCGAGCGGCGCCGCGTGCTGGTGGAGTGGAACGCCACCGCGACCACGTACCCCCGCGAAGCCACGGTGCATTCGCTGTTCGAGTCCCAGGCCGCGCGGGCGCCAGAGACCGTGGCGGTGCGGTATGGCGGAACGTCGCTGACGTACGCCGAGCTGAACGCGTGGGCGAACCAGGTGGCGCGCCGGCTGGGGGCCTTGGGAGTCCGACGAGGGACTCACGTGGGCCTCTGCGTGGAGCGCTCCGCCGAGCTGGTCGTTGGGATGCTGGGCATCCTCAAGGCGGGGGCGGCCTACGTGCCCCTGGATCCGGCGTACCCGCGCGAGCGGCTCGCATGGATGATCGCGGATGCGGGGGCACCCGTACTGCTGACGCAGGAGCGGCTGCGGGGGGCGGTGCCTTCGGAGGGCGTGAGTGTCCTCACGGTGGAGGAGGTCTCGGCGCAAGGGGACGTCGCTGAAACGGCGGCGCTTGGAGCCGGAGTCGGCGCAGCGGATGCCGCCTACGTCATCTACACCTCCGGCTCCACGGGGACTCCCAAGGGCGTCTGCGTTTCCCATCAGGCCGTGGTCCGGCTGGTGGTGGAGACGGACTTCATCCGCGTGGTGCCTGAGGATCGCGTGGCGCAGGCATCCAACGCCTCGTTCGACGCGGCCACGTTCGAAATCTGGGGTGCGCTCCTCAACGGTGCCCGAGTGGTTGGCGTGGAGCGGGAGACAGCGCTCTCTCCGAGTGCCTTCGCGTCCTGGCTGCGGGAGGAGGGCATTCGCGTCCTCTTCCTCACGACGGCCTGGTTCAACCAGGTGGCCGCGGAAGTGCCGGACGCCTTCAGCGGGTTGCGACAGCTCCACTTCGGAGGAGAGGCCGTGGACCCGAGGCCGGTCCGCCGGGTCCTTCGTGAAGGTGCTCCCGAGCGGCTGCTGCACGTCTATGGCCCCACGGAGAACACCACCTTCTCCACGTGGCACCTCGTCACGGATGTGCCCGAGGGCGCCGTATCGATTCCCATCGGGAGGCCGCTGGCGAACACGGTTCAGTACGTGCTCGACGAGGACATGGCGCCGGTGCCGCCAGGAGGCGTGGGGGAGCTGTGGCTTGGTGGCGACGGACTCGCCTGGGGCTATCTGGGACAACCCGCGCTGACGGCGGAGCGCTTCGTTCCGAACCCGTTCAGCGAGCGTCCCGGGACGCGGCTCTTCCGGACAGGTGACCGGGTCCGTCTGTTGGCGGATGGGGCGGTGACCTTTGAGGGCCGCGTGGACGCACAGGTGAAGGTGCGAGGCTTCCGCGTGGAGCCGGGCGAGGTCGAGGCCGCGCTGCTGCGTCACCCGGACGTCCGGCAAGCCGTGGTGTTGGCGCGAGAGGATGAAGCAGGGGGCTCGCGGCGTCTGGTGGCCTACGTCGTACCGACCGCGGAGGCCGCCGCGACTCCCGAGCCTTCGCTCCTGCGGACCTTCCTCGCCGCGCACTTGCCGGCGTACATGGTGCCTGCCGCCTTCATGGTACTGGGGCGCCTGCCCCTGACGCCCAACGGCAAGGTGGACCGGCGTGCGCTGCCCGCGCCCACCGTCGAATCGGAGGTCATCGCACCGAGAGGCCCCGAGGAGGAATTGCTCGCGCAACTCTTTGGCGAACTGCTTGGTGTCTCCCGGGTTGGAGCGTCCGACAGCTTCTTCGATTTGGGTGGACACTCCCTGCTGGCCACTCGGGTCGTCACGCGGATTCACGCCACCTTTGGCGTCGCCTTGTCGCTGCGGGAGCTCTTCGACGACCCGACCGTGGCGAGGCTGGCCGGGCGCATCCGCGAGGCCCGGCAGTCCTCTGGCACGGCGCGCCCGCCGCCCATCGTCCCCGTGTCCAGGGACAACCCCTTGCCACTGTCCGCGATGCAGGAGCGCTTGTGGTTGCTGGAGCAGCTCCAGCCAGGCACGGCCCTCTACAACGTCCCCTGGGCTGCATGGCTCGCCGGTCCGCTGGACGTGCCTGCCTTGGAGCGGGCACTGGCGGGGCTGTTCCTGCGGCACGAAGCCCTGAGGACCACCTTCTCCAGCAACGCGGGAGAGCCCGTCCAAATCATCCATCCGAGCGCCAACGTGGCGCTTCTCGTGGTCGACCTCGAGGGGCTTCCGGAGGAGGCGCGTGAAGCACAGGCCGTGATCGCCGCGTCGGAAGAGGCTCGCCGCCCGTTCGACCTGGTGAATGGACCGCTGTGCCGGGCATTGCTGATTCGAACGGCTGATGATTCGCACCTGCTGGTCCTCACGCTGCACCACATTGTCTCGGACGGGTGGTCACTGGGCGTCGCCGTGCGGGAGCTGTCGGCGCTCTACGCCGCGGAGCTGCAGGGCCGGCCTTCCTCGCTGCCAGTGCCCACCATCCAGCCAGCGGACCATGCGGTGTGGCAGCGCCAGTGGATGCAGGGAGAGGCACTCGCGGCGCAGGTCGGATACTGGAGAAGGCAGCTCGCCGGAGCGCCGCCCGTCCTGGAGCTTCCCAAGGACTTCCCCCGGCCGAGCTTGCAGCGCTTCCGGGGTGACACGCTGGCGGTGCGTTTCCCCGCCGAGCTGTCGGAGGCGTTCCGTGCGCTCTGCATTCGTGAAGGCGTCACGCCCTTCATGGGCCTGCTGGCGGCCTTCCAGCTCCTGCTGTCGCGGGTGTCTGGCCAGGAGGACGTGTGTGTGGGATCGCCCATCGCGGGCCGGCAGCAGCCTGGGCTGGAGAACCTGATTGGCTTCTTCGTCAACACGCTGGTGCTCCGCGCGCGTCTGCCGCGCTCGAGCTCCTTCCGTGAGCTCCTGCGGCAGGTGCGGGAGACGACGTTGGACGCGTACGCCCACCAGGACGTTCCGTTCGAGAAGCTGGTCGAGGCGCTGCAACCACCTCGGAGCTTGAGCCACGCGCCCCTGGTGCAGGTGGTGCTCGCGCTTCACGAAGCCTCGCGCCAGGACGTCGCGCCGCAAGGGCTGGCTCTCCGCCCAGTGGAACTGGCCTCGGGGACAGCGAAGTTCGACCTCACGTTGTCCCTGACGGACGCGGCAGAAGGGTTCACCGGAACCTTGGAGTTCGACGCGGACCTCTTCACGCGGGAGACGGCCGCGCGGCTGATGAAGGGGCTCCGGGTGTTGCTGGAGAGCGCGGTGGCGGATGCGGGCCAACGCCTGGGCGAGCTGCCGATGATGGACTCGGCGGATCGTCAACGCCTGCTCGTGGCGTGGAACGACACCGCGGTGGAGTACCCCCGAGAGGCATGCCTCGCGGAGCTCTTCGAGGCGCAGGCGGCGCGCTCGCCGGAGGCAGTCGCAGTGGTGTGCGAGGAGGCTCGGCTCACCTACGCGGAGCTGGACCGGCGGGCGAACCAGCTTGCGTGGTACCTGCGCAATCGTGGCGTGGGACCGGGGACACCGGTGGGGCTGTGCGTGCAACGTTCGCTCGACCTGGTGGTGGGGATGCTCGGCATCCTCAAGGCCGGTGGCGCCTACGTGCCGTTGGACCCCACGTACCCCCGCGAGCGCCTGGCCTTCATGGTGGAGGACACGCGCCTGCCCGTGGTGCTGGCGCAGCAATCGGTGGTGGCTTTGCTGCCTTCGGGCAGTGCGGACGTGGTGCTCCTGGATTCGGCCTGGGATGAAATCGCGCGTGAGCCCACGGTTTCGCCTCGCGTGACGGTGCCGGCGGAGTCGCTGGCGTATGTCATGTACACGTCGGGCTCCACGGGGCGGCCCAAGGGCGTCTGCGTGCCGCAGCGCGCGGTGGCTCGGCTGGTGCTGGGCTCCCGATTCGCGCGTTGGGGCGCGGACGAGGTCTTCCTCCAACTGGCGCCCATCTGCTTCGACGCCGCCACCTTCGAGGTGTGGGGCGCGCTGCTGCACGGCGCGAAGCTGGTCCTCTTCCCAGCGCAGCCTCCCACGGTGGACACACTCAAGGACGTGCTGGCACGTCACGGTGTCACCACGTTGTGGCTCACGGCCGCGCTCTTCGAGGCGCTCTCCGCCGCGAGGCCGGACGCCCTGGATGGCGTGCGGCAGCTCCTGGCGGGCGGCGACGTGCTCCCACCGGCAGCGGTGCGGGAGCGGCTTGGACGCGGCGGCATCCTGGTCAACGGGTATGGGCCCACCGAGGGCACCACCTTCACCTGCTGCCATGTGATGGAGGGCGCCGTCGCGCCGGGGGCCATTCCCATTGGCCGGCCCATCGCCAATACGCGGGTGTATGTGGTGGACGCGGCGTTGCGCCCCGTGCCGGTGGGCGTACCGGGTGAGCTGCTCATTGGTGGAGACGGCCTGGCCTGGGGTTATCAGGGTCGGCCGGAGCTGACGGCGGAGCGCTTCGTTCCGAACCCCTTCGGCTCGGAGGCGGGCGGGCGGCTGTACCGGACGGGCGACAGCGTGCGCTACCGCGAGGACGGCACGCTGGAGTTCCTCGAGCGGCTGGACGGTCAGGTGAAGGTGCGTGGCTACCGGGTGGAGCCAGGCGAGGTGGAGGAGGCGTTGCGCCTGCACCCGTCGGTGGCCGAGGCGGTGGTGGTGGCGCGGCCCGACCCCGCGGGAGGCAAGCGGCTGGTGGCCTACGCGGTGCCTCGGGCAGGGGAGACGTTGGACCCCCGCGGCCTTCGCGGCTTCCTGGCGGAGTCGCTGCCCGAGTTCATGGTGCCTTCCACGCTGGTCCCGCTGATGGCGCTGCCGCTCACGCCCGTGGGCAAGCTGGACCGGCGCGCGCTGCCGGAGCCGGAGGTCTCGCGTCCAGCAGGGAGTGCCTTCGTGGAGCCCACCACCGCGCTGGAGCGTCAGGTGGCGGCGCTCTGGGCGAAGGTGCTCGGCGTGGAGCGGGTCGGTGTGGAAGACCACTTCTTCGCGGACCTGGGCGGCAGCTCCATGTCCGTGGTCAAGGCGTGCGCATTGCTGCGCGACGAGCTGAAGCGAGACGTTCCGGCGACGCGCTTCTTTGAACATCCCACGGTCCGCGCGTTTGTCATGTCCCTGGAGCGGGACGGCGAGACGGCGGCAGACACCCAGGACAATGAGGCCCACGTGGATCGCGCCCAGCAGCGGCGTCAGGCGATCCGCCGGCAGGGTCGGCGAGGGAATCACGGCAATGGCTGAGCTTGATGACATGCAGGGCGAGGACTCGAGCAGCGACATCGCGGTCATCGGCATGGCGGGGCGCTTCCCGGGCGCTCGCAACCTGGGTGACTTCTGGAACAACGTCCGAGGCTGCGTGGAGTCCATCTCGTTCTTCTCCGAGGACGAACTGGAGCGCTCACCGCTCATCCCCGAGGACCTGTGGCGGCACCCGCACTTCATTCGCGCGGGGGGCATCCTCGAAGGTGCGGACGGCTTCGACCACGGCTTCTTCGACATCCCGCTGCGCGAGGCGCAGTGGATGGACCCGCAGCAGCGCGTGTTCCTCCAGTGCGCCTGGACAGCGCTCGAGGACGCGGCGTATGACCCGTCTCGTTACAAGGGGCGCATCTCGCTCTACGCGGGCGCCGGTTCGTCCGGCCACCTGCTGAACCTGCTGAGCGAGGCACGGAAGGACGCGGGCGCGGGCCTGGAGTTGGCCACCGCGGGCCCGGAGAGCCTGGCGATGAAGGCGTCCTTCAAGCTCCAGCTCCGGGGCGAGAGCGTCGCCGTCTACACCGCGTGCTCCACCGGCCTGGTCGCCATCCACATGGCCTGCCAGAGCCTCCTGACGCGGCAGTCGGACATCGCGCTCGCGGGCGCGGTGCGCATCGCCAGTCCGCAGCGCACGGGCTACCTGCACCAGGATGGGCTCATCTTCTCGCCGGACGGCCACTGCCGCGCCTTCGACCACCGCGCGGGTGGCACCGTGGCGGGCAACGGCGCGGGCGTGGTGGTGCTCAAGCTGCTGTCGGATGCGCTGCGGGACGGTGACCACGTCCACGCGGTCATCAAGGGCTCGGCCGTCAACAACGACGGTCAACAGAAGGTCGGTTACACAGCGCCGAGCATCGAGGGCCAGACGGAGGTCGTCGCGGACGCGCTGGCCTATTCGGGCCTGGGCGGTGACGACATCAGCTACGTGGAGGCCCACGGCACGGGCACGTCGCTGGGCGACCCCATTGAAATCGCCGCGCTGACGCGGGCGTTCCGGAAGACGACGGAGCGCTCTGGCTACTGCGCCATCGGCTCGCTCAAGACGAACCTGGGGCACCTGGATGCGGCGGCCGGCGTGGCGGGGTTCATCAAGGTGGTCCTGTCGCTTCAGCACGGCGAGCTGCCGGCGAGCCTCCACTTCGAGCGCGCCAACCCGGAGATTGACTTCGAGCGCAGCCCGTTCTTCGTCAACACCGCGCTCAAGGCGTGGCCGCGGGAGAATGGGCCGCGCCGTGCGGGTGTGAGCTCCTTCGGCATCGGTGGAACCAACGCCCACGTCGTGCTGGAAGAGTCGCCCCCGGAGGCGGAGAAGGCGCGCGGCCACCGGCCATTGCACGTGGTGACGTTGTCCGCTCGGACGCCTTCCGCCCTGGAGGTGATGGCGCGCGAGCTGGCGACGCACGTGGAGTCCGCGCCGGGACTGGCGCTGGAGGACGTGGCCTTTACCCGGAACGTGGGCCGTCGTTCGTTCGAGCATCGCCGTGCGGTGGTGGCGGCGGATGGGGCTGAACTGGCGGAGCGGCTGCGCAAGCCCGCGGCGGTGGAGGCGGGGCGGAATCGCCGCGTGGCCTTCCTGTTTCCGGGCCAGGGTGCGCAGGCGGTGGGCATGGGCCGCGAGCTGCACGCGGTGGAGCCGGGTTTCCGGAAGGACGTGGACGCGGCGCTGGCACGGCTGGAGCTCTCGCTTGCCGCCGAGGTGCGCGCGCTCCTGTTACCCGCGCAGGGGCAGGAGGCCGTCGCGGCCCAGAAGCTGGCGGACCCTCGCGTCGCGCTGCCCGCGCTCTTCGTCGTCGAGCACGCACTGGCCCGACTCTGGATGTCCTGGGGCGTCCGGCCGCATGCGGTGCTGGGCCACAGCTTTGGTGAGTACGCCGCAGCCTGCGTGGCGGGGGTGCTGTCGCCGGAGGACGGCCTGCGGCTCGCGGTGGTGCGTGGCGCGCTCATGGCGCGGATGCCCGTCGGCGCGATGCTCGCGGTGGGGTTGGAGGAGGCGGAGGTCCTTCCGTTGCTCGGCGAGGGTCTCTCACTGGCGGCCGTCAACGGCGAGGGCCGGTGTGTCGTCTCGGGCCCGGTGCAAGCCATTGAAGCGTTGCAGGCCACGCTGTCGAGCCGCGGCGTGGGCATGGTGCGGTTGCCGTCGGCCCATGCCTTCCATTCCAGCGCCGTGGAGCCGCTGATGGTGGACCTGGCGCGGGCGGTGTCCTCGCTGCGCCTCCAGGCGCCGACGCTACCGTATGTGTCCAGCCTCACGGGCACGTGGATTCGCCCGGAAGAGGCCACCGACCCTACGTACTGGGCTCGGCAGATGCGACAGCCGGTGCGCTTCGCCGCGGGCCTGGAGACGCTTTTCGGGGAGGGGTGCAGTGTCCTGCTGGAGGTGGGACCAGGGACGGACCTGACGTCGCTGGCGCGGGGACGGGCGCGCAAGGAGCGGCAGTTGGTCGTGGCGCCTTCGCTGCGCCGCCGTCCCACGGAGAGCGATGCCCGTGGGCTGTTGCAATCCCTGGGAGACCTCTGGGCGGCCGGGGTGGACGTCGCCTGGGAGAAGTTCCATGGCGCGGAGCCTCGCCGCCGCGTGTCGTTGCCCACGTATCCATTCGAGGAGAAGTCCTGCCGTCTGGAGTCGTCAGGCGCGCCGCTCGTATTGCCCGCGGCCTCCGGGCCGGTGGCAGGGGCCGCGCTGGCTGGCACCAGCTCCGTGCTTCCCCTCGCCACCCCTGGCGCATCGGATCCCGTCACCGTGGGGGAGATCCAGCAGCGCGTCATGGATATCTGGCGCGAGCGTCTGGGCGCAGTGGAGGTCGGCCCGGATGACGACTTCCTGGAGCTGGGCGGCAACTCACTGATGGCGGCGCAGATGCTGACCCGTCTGCGTGAGACGTTCTCCGTACAGCTCCCGCTGAGCGCGCTGTTCGAGGCCCCCACCGTGGCGGGCATCTCCGCGCGCATCGAGGCGATGCTCCAGGCGGCGGGTCCCCTGGAGGGCAGGGCGGCATCCGAGGTGATGTTCCGCATCGACCGCGCGGGTGAGCTGCCGCTGTCCGTGGTGCAGGAACGCGTCTGGCGGATGGAGCAGCTCGACCCGGGGAACCCGTCCCTCAACATGCCCCTGGCGGTCCGCATCTCAGGCGCGCTGGATGTCCCGGTCCTGGAGCGGAGCGTCAACGAGGTCATCCGCCGGCATGAGATGCTCCGCGCGACGTACCGCGTGGAGGACGGGCGTGTGCGCCAGCGGTTCTCCGCCGAGGTCCGCATCCAGGTGCCCGTGGTGGACCTGCGTTCCCATGGCGGTGACCGGGAGGCGGAGGCGCTGCGGCTGGCATTGGACGAGGCGGTGCGGCCGTTCTCCCTGGAGCACGGGCCCATCGTCCGCGCCAGTCTGCTGCGACTGGCCGAGACCGAGCACCTGATGCTGCTCACGGTGCACCACATCGCCTCGGACACGCTGTCCATGGTGGCTTTCTTTCGTGAGGCCGCGGCGAACTATCAGGCGTTCCTCGCGGGGCAGCCCGCTCCGCTGCCGGAGCTGGCTGTGCAGTACGTAGACGCGGCGGCCTGGGAGCGCCGCTCGCTCGCGGGTGGAACACTGGCGGCCCAGGAGGCGTACTGGCGCGAGGTGCTGGCGGACCTGCCTCCGTCGTTGGAGCTGGCGGCGGACCGGCCGCGAGGGGCCGAGCTGCGGCTGCGTGGTGCCCGCTTCCCGGTGGCCTTCTCGCGCGAGCTCAGCGCGGCGTTGATGGGTTTCAGCCAGCGCGAGGGGGTGACGCCCTTCATGACGCTGCTGGCGGCCCTGGCGTCGGTGCTCGCCCGGTACTCGGGGCGCGAGGACATCGTGGTGGGGACGCCGGTGGGCAACCGTGCCCGCGGCGAGCTGGAGCCCCTCATCGGCTTCGTGGCCCATGCGATGGCGCTGCGCACCGACCTGTCGGGTGACCCGTCGTTCCGAGAGCTGGTGGCGCGCGCTCGTGAGACGACGGTTGGCGCGTCCAGTCACCAGGACGTCCCCTTCGAGCACCTGCTGCCGTTGGTGGCCTCCGGCAGGGACCCGGCACGCTCGCGGCTGTGTGACGCGGCGCTGGTGCTGCACGCGCACGTCACCACGGCGCCGCCCTCCGTGGCGGGCCTGGACATGCAGTTGGTGGAGGTGCCGGGAACGCCCGCGCAGTTCGGCGCCACGCTCGGTGAGCTGACGTTGCTGCTGAACGAGAGCGAGAGCGGCGGCTTCCACGGTTTCATCGAGTACGCCACCGACCTCTACGACGAGCCGCGCATCGCGCGCCTGTCGGCCCACCTCCAGACGTTGCTGGGGGCGGCCCTCGCGAACCCCGACCTTCGCGTGTCACGGATGCCGCTGGCGGCACCGGAGGAACGGAGCGCTGCCGCGCGGGGGCCTGCGTCCTCGGTGCAGAGCCTCCAGGCCGAGGGCCTCGCGATTTCCAGCATGCCGCCCGCCGGTGGGTCATCGAGCATCGGGCATCGGGACCTCGCGGATGCGGCTGTGCTGGCTCGATTCGCGTCGTGGGTGAAGCGGACACCGGACGCAGTGGCCATCAGCATGGGTGAGCGCCGCCTGTCATGGCGGGAGCTTTCGGAAAGGGCCCGAGGTCTCGCGGCCCGGTTGAAGCAGGAGGGCGTGGGCCGGGACGTGCCGGTGGCGGTGCGCATCACTCCATCCGTGGAGTCGGTCATCGCACTGTGGGGCGTGCTGGAGGCGGGAGGCGCGTGCCTCCCCGTGTCGGCCGGTGAGGTCGCGGAGCTGGCGTCCCTGCTGCCCGCGCAAGGACCTCGGTTGTTGCTGGTGCCTCGCACGGAGGACGTGCCGGCGTTGCCAAAGGGAATCCGCGCCGTCGCGGTGGACTCTGTCGATTCGAGCGCGGATTCGATGGAGCCCGTGCCCGGGGAGCGGCTGGCCTTCATCGTTCCTGCGCCCGACGCGCTGGGAGGGTACGGCCGGGTCATGCTGAGCCACCGGAACGTGGCGCACGTGTTGGCCTCACTGGATGCCCGGACGGGCGCGGGTGGGGGAGACGTGTGGTTGGCGGTGGGGGGGCCTTCGGCTGACCCGTCGGGACTGGACCTGCTGTGGGCACTCGCGCGTGGGATGCGTGTCGTCCTTCCGCCCGAGCAGCTCGCCGCGTGCTTCGCTGTCCTGGGCCGCAAGCCGGACACCCGGCGGCCTCTCGACTTCAGTCTTTCGTACTTCGCCAACGATGAGGATTCGCTGGGCGAGGAGAAGTACGAGCTGCTCCTCGAAGGCGCGAAGTTCGCGGACGCACATGGTTTCTCCGCGGTCTGGACGCCGGAGCGGCGCTTCCACTCCTTCGGTGGTTTGTATCCACAGCCTTCGGTGGTCGGCGGCGCGCTGGCGATGCTCACGCGGCACGTGCAGATTCGCGCGGGCAGCGTGGTGTTGCCGCTCCATGACCCCATCGAAGTCGCCGAGCAGTGGTCCGTGGTGGACAACCTGTCCCGTGGGCGCGTGGGGCTGTCATTCGCCACGGGGTGGCACGCGAACGACTTCTCGCTCTCACCGGGGACCTTCGACCGGCGGCGCGAGGTGCTCATTGAACGCCTGGAGGAAGTGCGGCGGCTGTGGCGCGGCGGCACGGTGCTGCGGCGCAACGGCGCGGGCAATGAAGTGGAGCTGGCGCTGCGCCCCAAGCCGAAGCAGGCGGAGCTGCCGGTCTGGCTGACGTCCACGGGCAACCCGGAGACGTTCCGGAAGGCCGGTGAGGTGGGGGCGGGCATCCTCACCAACGTGCTCGGTCTGGGCTCCAACCTGGACGAGCTGGCGACGAAGGTGGCGCTGTACCGCGAGACGTACCGCAAGGCGGGACATGGCCCAGGCCAGGGGCACGTCACGTTGATGCTCCACACCTTCCTCGGCCAGGACCTGGACGAGGTGCGCGAGGCCGTGCGCGAGCCGCTGCTGCGATACTTCCGCAGCTCGGTGGACGTGTTCGCCAACCTGGTGGCCAGCCAGGGCCTTCAGGTGGACGTGCGCGGCCTCACGCCAGAGGACGTGGAGGTGATGCTCGCCCAGGGGGTGGAGCACTACATCAAGGAAGGTGGCCTCTTCGGCTCGGTGGAGGACTGCGTGCGCGTGGTGGAGCGCGTGCGCGCCCTCGACGTGGACGAGATTGCCTGCCTCGTCGACTTCGGCGTGGCGCTGGAGCCGATGATGTCCAGCCTCCGTCTGCTGGACGTGGTGCGGCAGCGCAGCCAGGTGCAGGCCCTGCCCGCGGATGCGGTGCTGGCCGAAGGCGATGCTGGATTCGGCGCACTGCTGTCGCTGGTGCAAGACGAGGGCGTCACCACGCTGCGCTGCGCGCCGTCGCAGGCGCGTGCCCTGGCGGAGCTTCCTGGCGCCGAGGCGGCGCTGGGGAGCGTTCGTCTCTGGGTGCTCGGGGGCGAATCGCAGGACCTCACCAGTTCGGCGCAGCACGTGGCGATAGCGTCCTCCTTGGTGGGCGCGGCGTGGCCGTCTCCCACTTCGGCGCCCGTGTACGTGCGGGATGCGTCCGGCGAGCCGGTGCCGGTTGGCGTGGTGGGAGAGCTGGCCCTGGGCGGCGCGGCGGTTCCGCTGGGCTTCTGGAATGACCCGGAGGCCACGCGGGCGCGCTTCATCTCCGTCCCCGGTTCGGATGAGCGCTTCTTGGTGACGGGCCAGCGAGCCCGTTTCCGCGTTGCCGGCGAAGTGGAGTGCGTTGCCCCCGCGCGTGCGACAAAGGCGCGGCGTCCTACCTCGCAGCCAGCCCGTGGCACCGTGGGCACCAGGCCCCCCACGCGGCAGACGGTGAGCGCGGAGGTTTCCTCGGCGACTGCCACGCCCGTGGTGCGGGTGGGGCGGGACAAGCCGCTGCCGCTGTCCTTCCCACAGCAGCGCATCTGGTACCTCCACCAGTTGGACCCGGCGGGCATCGCGTACAACAACACCGTCACCCTGCGTCTCGATGGCGCGGTGGACGAAGCCCTCTTGGAGGCCGCGCTGAACGCGCTGGTCCGCCGGCATGAAGTCCTGCGCACCACCTTCGCGCTCGAAGACGGCGGTGCGTACCAGGTGATTGCCGACGCCATGCCCCTGGTGCTGGAGCGGCTGGAGGCCCGAGGCGACACGCTGGAGGCGCGGGAGGCGGACGCGCTGAAGCAGGCCCTGACGGAGGCGCGCAAGCCCTTTGACTTGATGCTCGGGCCGGTGATGCGAGCCGTGCTGATTCGCATCAGCGAGGCTGTGTCCGTGCTGCACCTCACGCTGCACCACATCGCCTCGGACGGATGGTCTGGGGGCGTGCTCTTCCGCGAGCTGGTGGCGGGCTACGAAGCGCTCGCGGCGGGCCGGCCGTCGCCGCTGCCGGAACTCCCGATTCAGTACGCGGACTACGCTGTGTGGCAGCGCGGCTGGCTGGAGGGGCCGGGCATGGAAGCTCAGCTCGCGTACTGGAAGAAGCAGCTCGCGGGCGCGCAGGTGTTGGAGCTGCCAACGGACCGTCCGCGTCCCGCGCGCTGGACGGGCCGGGGTGGCCGTCTCCAGGTCTCCGTGGACAAGCCCGTGATGGACGCGGTGTGGGCCGTGGGCCGTCGCGAGGGAGCCACGCCCTTCATGGTGCTGACGGCGGCGTTTCAGACGCTGCTGCACCGGTACTCCGGGCAGGACGACGTCATCGTCGGCACATCCGCCGCGGGCCGCAACCGTCCGGAGCTGGAAGGGCTCATCGGCTGCTTCCTGAACACGCTCGCCATCAGAGGTGACCTGTCGGGAGCCCCCACCTTCGTGGAGCTGCTGCGCCGGGTGAAGGTGGCGTCGATTGGCGCGTATGCCCACCAGGAGATTCCGTTCGAGCGGCTGGTGGACGAGCTGCGCGTGCCGAGAGATCCGAGCCGCATGCCGCTGGTGCAGGCGATGCTCACGTTCCACAACACGCCGCCGGTCGAGGTCCGAACGCCAGGGCTGGGCGTGAAGATGGTGGAGCTGGACATCGGTGCCACCAAGGTGGACCTGTCACTGGAGTTGCGTGAGACGCCGCAGGGCCTCACGGGCGCATTGGAGTACCCGGCGGATCTGTTCGACCTGTCCACGGTGGAGTTGCTGTGGGAGCGCTTCGTCCGGCTGCTCCAGGGCATCGCCGCGAATCCGTCGCAGCGGGTGTCGGAGTTGCCGCTGCTGTCCGACGCGGAGCGCCAGCGGATGCTGGTGGAGTGGAACGACACCCGCGAGCCCTTCGCAGGGGACGCGACGCTGCATGGCTTGTTTGAGGCGCAGGCCGCTCGGACGCCGGACGCGGTGGCGGTGGTGGCCGAGGGCCAGCAACTCACGTACGCAGCGCTGGAGGAACAGGCCAATCAGCTCGCGCACCACCTGCGCACGCTGGGCGTAGGTCCCGAGGTCCGCGTGGGGCTGTGCGCGGAGCGCTCCGTGGAACTGGTGGTGGGGCTCCTGGGCGTGCTGAAGGCCGGCGGCGCGTTCGTCCCCTTGGACCCGGCGTACCCCACGGCTCGGTTGACGCACATGATGCGGGACGCCGGTCTGTCCGTGGTGGTGACGATGGATGCCATCGCGGACGTGCTCCCCGCGGGTGGCGAGCTGCTCGTCGCGCTGGACGGCGACAGACGCCAGCTCGCGCGCAACCCGTCGGAGCCACCTCGCGTGGGTTCGTTGCCGGAGCATCTGGCCTACGTCATCTACACGTCCGGCTCCACGGGTACTCCGAAGGGCGTGCTGGTGCCGCATCAGGGCCTCTGCAACACCCTGGGCACCATCATCCGGGCGCATGACGTGCGGCCAGGGCGGCGTGTGCTCCAGGCGGCGGCGCTCGGGTTCGACGCGTCCGTCCTGGAGGTGCTGTCCACGCTGGTGGCCGGGGCGGAGCTGCACCTGGCGCCGCGCGAGTCGCTGCTGCCGGGAGCGCCGCTGCGCGGACTGTTGGAGTCGCGGGGTATCACCACGGTGACGCTCACGCCTTCGTCCCTGTCGCAGTTGGAGCCGGAGGGCCTTCCCTTGCTGGAGACAGTCATCTCCGCCGGAGAAGCCTGCTCGCCGGAGCTGGCGCGGCGATGGAAGCCGGGGCGGCGACTGCTCAATGGCTACGGGCCCACGGAGGCGTCCGTCTGCGCGACGCTCTCCACCGAGCTGGACGTGGAGCGCCCGGACATCGGCCGTCCCGTCGCGAACATGCGTGCGTACGTGCTGGACGGGCGGGGGCAGCCCGTGCCTCCGGGCGTGCCGGGCGAGTTGTACCTGGGCGGACCGGGCGTGGCGCGTGGCTACCTGGGACGGCCGGAGCTGACGGCCGAGCGCTTCGTCCCGGATGCATTCTCGGGAGAGGCGGGGGCGCGGCTGTACCGCACGGGCGACCGGGTTCGCTTCCTCGCGGACGGGCGCCTGGAGTACCTGGGCCGTACCGACTTCCAGGTGAAGCTGCGTGGCTTCCGCATCGAACTGGGGGAAGTGGAGGCGGTGCTGCGCCAGTACCCCGACGTGCGTGACGCGGTGGCCCTCGTGCGCGAGGACACGCAGGGAGCGCGGAGGCTGGTGGGGTACGTCGTGCAAGCCGCGGAGCTGGACGCATCGGCGCTGCGCTCGTTCATGAAGGAACGGTTGCCCGACCATCTGGTGCCCGCTGCCTTCGTCGCGCTGGACGCGCTTCCGCTGTCACCCAGCGGGAAGGTGGACCGGGCGGCGTTGCCGGCTCCGGACGCCGCGCGCGGAGGCAACGCGAAGGTGTTCACCGAGCCGCGCACGGAAGCGGAGAAGGCGTTGGCCGCGCTCTGGACGCAGGTTCTTGGCGTGGAGCGCGTGAGCCTGCACGACAACTTCTTCGAGCTGGGCGGCGACTCCATCCTGGGCATCCAGATTGTCTCCCGGGCCAAGGCCCTGGGGCTGGAGCTGGAGCCGGCCATGCTCTTCGAGCGGCAGACGCTCGTGGAGTTGGCTGCCGCCGCCGGGACGGCGAAGGCAGGCACGGCGGAGCAGGGGCTGGTGGAGGGGCCCGTGCCGCTGACGCCCATGCAGCGCATCTTCTTCGACGAGTGGGCGTTACCTCAGCCGCACCACTACAACCTGGCCGCGGTGCTAGAGGTGCGCCGCCCGGTGGATGCCGCGCTGCTGGAGGAGGCGTTGCGGGCGCTGGTGTCGCACCATGATGCGCTCCGGCTGCGCTTCACGCGGGCGCCGGAAGGCTGGCGTCAGTCCATCGCGGGCGTGCCCGAGCGAGTGCCCGTGAGGCGCGTGGACCTGTCTTCCGTGCTGGAGGCGGAGCAGGGCGCCGCATTGGAGTCCGTGGGTGCGGAGGTCCATCAGAGCCTGGACCTGGGCGAGGGGCTGCTGCTGCGCGCGGCCTTGTTCGAGCGGGGCGCGGGCCGGACGTCCCGGCTGCTGCTGGTGGTGCACCACCTTGCGGTGGATGGTGTATCGCTCCGTCCGTTGCTGGAGGACCTGGAGACCGCGTACTCGCAGCTGGAGCGAGGCGCTCCGGTGTCACTGCCTCCGAAGACGACGTCCTTCAAGGCGTGGGCGGAGCGGCTGTTGTCGCATGCTCGGACGGATGAGGTGGCGCGCGAGCTGCCGCTCTGGAAGGCCTCGCGTGACGTCACTTCGCTCCCTGTGGACCTGCCAGGCGGCGAGGACACCGCGGGCTCGGAAGCGCTGGTGACGGTGACGCTGGGTGTGGACGAAACGAAGCCGCTGGTGGGCGAAGTGCCCCTGGCATACCGGGCGCGCGTGGATGAGGTGCTGCTCACGGCGGTGGCACGCGCGGTGTCCCGCTGGACGGGAAGCCGCAACGTGCGGCTGGAGCTGGAGGGACACGGGCGCGAGGCCCTCTTCGGTGACGTGGACCTGTCTCGCACCGTGGGCTGGTTCACCAGCACCTTCCCGCTGGAGGTGGAGTTGCCGGAGGCGGGAAGTCCAGGAGACGCGCTCCGGACGCTGCGGGATGCGCGGCGACTGTTGCCGGTGAATGGCATGGGCTACGGCTTGCTGCGCTACCTGCGCGAAGACACGGCCCAGACGCTGCGCGCCGCGCCGCGCGCGGAGGTGGGGTTCAACTACCTGGGGCAGCTCGACGCGGCGGCTCGGGGGGCGGAGCGCTTCCTCCTCACGGAGGAACCAAGCGGCGCGTGGCATGGCGCGGGAGGCCGCCGGCCGCACCGTCTCGAGGTGAATGCCGTGGTGTCCGAAGGCCGGCTGAAGGTGGCCTGGGCCTACAGCACGCGCGTCCACCAGCGGGCGACAATCGAAGCCGTGGCTGACGACTTCCTGTCATCGCTGCGCGAGCTGATGGAGGGCCGGAGTACGCCGGACGCGGCGCGCCGTTCGCCTGGGGACTTTCCGCTCGCGCGCCTCTCGTCCTCCTCCCTGGATCGCTTGCTACGGCAGTTCCCGGCCGTGGAGGACCTGTACCCGCTCACGTCGCTTCAGCAGGGCATGCTGTTCCATGTCGCGCTTGCGCCCCAAGGCTCGGGTGTCTTCCATGAGCAACTGGCGTGGACGTCACGCGGGAACGTGGATGTCGCCGCGCTGCGACGGGCGTGGGCGGTGGTCATCGCTCGCAACGCCGTCCTGCGAACGTCCTTCATCCACGAGGGACTGCCGGAGCCGCTCCAGGTGGTCCATGCCAAGGCGGACCTGCCCTGGACGGAGCACGACCTGCGCGGTGTTCCCGCCGAGGAGCAGCGCGCTCGGCTTGAGGCGCTGGTCCGTGAGGACCGTGCCCGTGGCTTCAACCTGGCGCCCGCGCCTCTGGCCCGGATGGAGGTGGTCCGCCTGGCCGAGCAGGAGTACCGCTTCCTCTGGAGCCACCACCATCTGGTGATGGACGGGTGGGGCGTGGGCGTGATGTTGCAGGAGGTCTTCGCCTGCTACGCGGCGCTGACGCAGGGGCGCGACGCTGCCTTGCCTCGCCCCGCGGCCTGGCGCGACTACATGTCCTGGTTGCAGCGGCAGGACTTGTCTCGTGCCGAGGCGTTCTGGCGGGAGGAACTCGCGGGCTTCACCACACCCACGCCGCTCCCCGGCGCCCGGACCGCCGCGCCCGGGATGGAGGCCGCCGTCACGGGTGAGGAGATTCTGTGGCTGTCGCAAGAAGCCACGGCCGCGCTTCAGGCCTTCGCACGGCGCAACGCGGTGACGCTCAACACGCTGACGCAGGGCGCGTGGGCGCTGCTCCTCGGGCGCCATGCGGGCCAGGAGGACGTCGTCTTCGGCGCCACAGTCTCCGGGCGTCCCGTGGACCTGCCAGACGCCGAGTCCATGGTGGGCCTGTTCATCAACTCGCTGCCCATCCGCGTGGGGCTGTCCTCCAACGCGCTGGTGGTGCCCTGGCTGCAGAAGCTCCAGGCACGGCAGCTGGAGATGCGGAAGTACGAGCACAGTCCGCTGGTCCAGGTGAAGGGCTGGAGCGACATGCCTCGGGGCCTGCCGCTTTTCGAGAGCCTGCTCATCTTCGAGAACTATCCGCTCGACACCTCGCTGGGACAGGGCGTGCCGGGGCTGGAGGTGGTGGACGTGGAGAGCCGTGAGCAGGGCAACCACCCGCTCATTGCCTATGTGGTTCCCGGTGACAGGCTGCGCTTGAGCCTGGCCTACGCTCCCGAGCTGCATGGCTCGGACGTGGTGGCCGAGTTGCTGGAGCACTGGCGCATCCTGCTGGAGGCACTGGCCTCTGGCGTGGAGCGGCTCGCCGACGTGGCGTTGCCGGGAGACGCCGAGCGGCTTCAGGCCATGGCCAAGGCGCAGGTGGGATCCATGGGGCACGCCGCGGAGTACGTCGCCCCCTCGACACCGGAGGAGCTGGCGCTGGCGGGGATCTGGACGGAGCTGCTCGGCCGGCCGCGCGTTGGCGCTCGGGACGACTTCTTCGCCTTGGGCGGACACGCCGGGATGGCCGCGCGGATTGTGGCGCGCGTGCGTGAAGCGTTGGGCGTGGAGCTGCCGCTGCCGGCGGTGTTCGAGTCGCCCACGCTCGCTGGCATGGCGGAAGTGGTGTCCCGGATGGCGGGCTCGATGAAGCAGCTCGCGGATGACGCCATCGCACCGGCGTCGAGGTCGCTGGACCCGGCCGCGTTGGACCAACTGTCGGACGAGGAACTGGACGCGCTGCTGGACGCGACCGAGGTGGAGAGCTGAGCCATGGGGAATGAGACGGACAAGAAGCCCACGCTCACGCGCGAGGAGAAGCTCGCGCTGCTCGCGAAGCGGTTGGAGAAGAAGCCCCGGCCTGCGTTGCCGCTGACGTTCTCCCAGCAACGGGTCTGGTTCCTGGTGCAGCGCGCACCCGGGCTGCCTGCCTACCACCTGCCGCTGGTCCTGGAGCTGTCCGGCCGCCTGGACGAGGCCGTGCTGGAGCGGAGTTTCCAGGAAGTGGCGCGGCGCCACGAGTCGCTGCGCACGCACTTCGGCGAGGTCTCCGGCACACCGGTGCAGTTCGTCGATCCCCAAGCACGCCTGCCGTTCACGGTGGAAGGACTGGAAGATGTCCCCGAAGCGGCGCGCGAAGCCGCCGTGCGGCAGCGCATCCAGCTTGAGCTGGAAACACCGTTCGACCTGTCCCGCGGCCCACTGGCTCGCGGGGTGTTGTTGCGCGTGGCTCCGGAGCGCCATGTGCTTCTGGTGGTGGTGCACCACCTCATCTCCGACCATGAGTCCATGGGCGTGCTCACCCACGAGATGGTGGCGCTCTATGACGCCTTCGCCCAGGGCCAGCCGTCGCCGCTGCCTGTGTTGCCGCTCCAATATGGGGACTACGCGTCCTGGCAGCGGGGCAAGCTTCGCGGTGACGCGCTCGACGCGCACCTGGAGTTCTGGCGCAAGCGGCTGGAGGGCGCGCCGCATGAACTGGAGCTGCTCACGGATCGCCCGCGGCGCTCCGCGACCGGACGGGCTGCTCAGCGCAGGGCCTTGTTGCCCGTGTCATGGGTGGAACGCCTCGAGTCGCTGGCGCAGGCCGAAGGCGCCACGTTGTTCATGGCAGTGCTGGCGGGGCTCCAGGTCCTGCTTTCTCGTTACACCGGGCAGAAGGACCTGCTCATTGGCGCCTCGCACACGAACCGGGGCAGGAAGGAGACGAAAGGGCTGGTGGGCCTCTTCGCCGAGTCGCTTGTCCTGCGAGCGGACCTCTCCGGCCGGCCGGGCTACCGTGAACTGCTGCGCCGCGCGAAGGCGGACACCGAGGAGGCCTTCGCGAACGCGCATGTTCCTTTCGAACCGCTGCTGAGTGCACTGGGCGTGGAGCAGGACCCGACGCGCGCACCGATGTTCCAGGTGCTCTTGGGGGAGAGCGACGCACCGCCACCGCTTCAAGAGGTGCAAGGGCTCGGCGTGCGCGAGCTCGACGCGGATGTGTCGAGCACCGACGTGGACCTGACCCTGATGATGTCCCGAGGCCCTGATGGCCTTGCGCTGACGGCCACGTACAACGCGGAGTTGTACGACGCGACCACCATCGAGGGACTGCTGGGCCATCTGGAGACGCTGCTCGACGCGGCGGTGACGTCACCCGACCGGCCCGTGGCGACGCTGGCGATGCTCCCGGTCGAGGAGCGGCACCGCTTGCTGGAGACGTGGAACGGAGCGAACGAGCCCCTGCCTCCGGACGCCTGCGCCCATGCATTGTTCGAAGCGCAGGTCGCGCGGACACCGGACGCCACTGCCGTGGTGTCCGGCGGCGAGTCCGTGACGTATCGCGAGCTGAACGCGCGGGCGAACCACGTGGCGGCACGCCTGCGAGCGCTCGGCGTGGGCCTGGAGTCCCGGGTCGCAGTGTGCGTGGAGCGCTCGGTCGAGTTGCTGGCGGCGTTGCTGGGTGTGCTCAAGGCGGGTGGCGCCTACGTGCCACTGGACCCGGAGTACCCAGCGGAGCGGCTGGGCTACATGCTGGAGGACAGCGGTGCTCGCGTGGTCGTGGCACGGCGGGAGTACCGCGAGAAGCTTGGCGAGGCACCAGGGCGGGTCTGGTTGGACGTGGCGTCGCTCACGCCGGACGCAGAGGGGAAGACGTCCGAGCCGACCGCCGTCGTTCCACCGGAAGCCGCGGCGTACGTGCTCTACACGTCGGGCTCCACGGGACGCCCGAAGGGCGTGGTGGTGCAGCACCGCTCACTGGTGAGCTTCATTCGCGCGGAGTGGCAGGTTTGCCCGGTGGAGCCGGGCGACCGGGTGCTCCAGTTCGCGTCCATCAGCTGGGATACGAGCGCGGAGGAGATCTATCCGTGCCTCACGCGCGGCGGCACGCTGGTACTGCGCACGCCCGAGATGCTGGACGTCCCGGAGGTCTTCCTGGCCCGGTGTGAAGCGGCCGGCATCACCCAGCTCAACCTGCCCACGGCCTTCTGGCATGAAGTGACGGCGAGCCTGGATGAAGGCAAGGCGCGCCTGCCCTCGGGCTTGAAGTGGGTGGTTATCGGTGGCGAGCGCGCCGTCCCCGCGCGGGTGTCGCAGTGGCGGCAACGCGTGGGCCACGCGGTGCCTCTGCTGAACACGTACGGCCTCACCGAAGTGACAGCGGTGGCCACGGCCGTGGACCTGACCACCGACACCGAGGACTCCGGGCGCGAGGTAGCCATTGGCCGGCCGCTGACGAATGTCCGCATCTACGTCCTCGACGGGGAGTTGGAGCCAGTGCCCGCGGGCGTGGTGGGCGAACTGTACGTCGGTGGTGAAGGTGTGGCGCGCGGGTATCTCGGCAGGCCGGAGTTGACGGCGGAGCGGTTCGTTCCCGCGCCGCAAGGGGACGGGGCGCGGCTGTACCGCACCGGCGACAAGGCGCGATGGCGGCGGGACGGCGTACTGGAATACCTGGGCCGGGGTGACTCGCAGGTGAAGGTGCGCGGTCATCGCATCGAGCCCGGTGAGGTGGAGTCGGCGCTGCTCGGGCAACCGGGCGTGCGCGAGGTGCTGGTCGTGGTGCGCGAGGACGCACCGGGCGACAAGCGGCTGGTGGCCTACGTGGTGCCGCGCGATGGACGCCTGCTGGAGGGCGGCGAGGTGCGTGCGGGCCTGGAGTCGCGCCTGCCGCGGTTCATGGTGCCGCAGGCGGTGGTGGTGCTGGAGCGGCTTCCGCTGCTTCCAAACGGGAAGGTGGACCGCAAGGCGCTGCCCGCGCCGGAGGCGGTACGGGAGTCTCGAAAGGAGGCGCACGTCGCGCCTCGCACGCCCGTGGAGCAGATGCTCGCGGGCTTCTGGGCGGAGGTGCTGCGCCTGGAGACAGTGGGGCTGCACGACAACTTCTTCGAGGTGGGCGGACACTCGCTGCTGGCAATGCAACTGGTCGCGCGGGTCCGTGAATCCTTCCGAGTGGACCTACCCCTGCGCGACGTCTTCGAGTCGGCCACGGTGGCGGCGCTCGCGGAACGGATTTCCAGGGCGGTGGCGACCGCGGGCATTCCGGCGCCTCCGTTGAAGCGGATGGAGCGCGGTGGCACGGCTCCGTTGTCGTTCGCGCAGCAGCGACTGTGGTTCCTGGCGCAGCTCGACCCGGCGAATACGTCCTACAACCTCTGGGCGCCTGTGCGCGTGACGGGGGCGCTGGACGTCGGTGCGCTGGCACGGAGCTTCGAGGCGTTGGTCCGCCGGCATGAGGCGCTGCGCACCACGTTCCGCGCCGAAGGTGGCTCGCCGGTGCAGGTCATCTCCGCGGAGACGCAGGTGCCGCTGGAGGTGGTGGACCTGTCCGTGTTGCCAGAGGGCGAACGCGAGGCCTCGGCGAAGGCTCGGACTGAGGCGGAAGTAGGCCGCCCGTTCCAATTGGAGCAGGGGCCCTTGCTGCGTACGGTACTGCTCAAGTTGTCCGAGCAGGAGCACGTGTTGGTGCTGGTGATGCACCACATCGTGTCGGACTACTGGTCCATGGGCATCCTCGTCCGGGAGGTGGCCGCGCTCTACGAGGCATTGTCCCAGGGGCGGCCGGCACAACTGCCCGAGCTGTCCGTGCAGTACGCGGACTTCGCGATGTGGCAGCGCGATTGGCTCAAGGGGCAGGTGCTGGAGTCACAGCTCGCGTACTGGCGGAAGCAGCTTGCCGGGGCGCCGCGAGCGTTGGAGCTGCCCACGGACAAGCCGCGACCCGCGACACAGACGTTCCGGGGCGCGAACCTCCATGTCCTGTGGCCGAAGGCGCTGTGGCGTGAGGTGGAGTCGCTCGGCCGACGCGAAGGCGTGACACCCTTCATGGTGTTGCTGGCCGCGTTCCAGACGGTGCTGTCGCGCTACTCGGGCCAGGACGACGTGAGCGTGGGGGCTCCCATCGCAGGGCGTTCGCACTCGGAGACGGAGGGGCTGATTGGGTTCTTCGTCAACACGCTGGTCCTGCGGTCGAAGTTGTCGCCCGCGCTGAGCTTCCGCGCGCTGCTGGGGCAGGTCCGCGAGGTGACCCTGGGCGCCTATGCACACCAGGACGTGTCATTCGAGAAGCTGGTGGAGGAACTCCAACCCGAGCGTGACCTGAGCCGCAGCCCGTTGTTCCAGGTGACGCTGACTCTTCAGAACACCCCTGCCGCCGAAGTCCAGCTGAGGGGCATCACCCTCAAGGGGCTGGCGGCGGAGGAGAAGACGTCGAAGTTCGATCTGTCACTGGTTGTGGAGGAGGTGCTGGACGGCGTCGTGGCGATGGTCAACTACAACAGCGACCTGTTCGAGGCCGGGACGATGGACCGGATGCTCGGACACTTGAGGGTGCTGTTGGAGGCCGCCGTCGCCGCGCCGGAGCAGCGGCTGGCCGAGCTGCCGTTGATGGGGAGTGAAGAGCGGCAGCGACTGGTGAAGGAGTGGAGCGGGACGGCGTCGGAGTACCCGCGCGATGCCAGCCTGAGTGTCCTCTTCGATGCGCAGGTTCAGCGGACGCCGGACGCGGTGGCGGTGGAGTACGAGGACCGGCGGTTGACGTACGCGGAGTTGAGTCGCCGTGCAAACCAGCTAGCGCATCACCTGAAGGGCATGGGCGTTGGGCCGGAGGTGCGGGTGGGGCTGTGCGTGGAGCGCTCACTGGAGTTGGTGGTGAGCGTGCTGGGCATCCTGAAGGCAGGGGGCGTGTACGTGCCGCTGGATGCCAGCTATCCGCTGGAGCGACTGGCGTGGATGAAGGCGGAGGCCGGCGTCGCATTGCTGGTGGCGCAGGAGAAGCTGGCGGACGAGGTAGCTGCGGGTGGCGAGCTGGTGGTGTGCGTGGACACGGAGTGGGACACGCAGATTGCCCTGCAACCGGAGGTCGCACCGAGCACGCATGTGGGAGGGGGCAACCTGGCGTACGTGATGTTCACGTCGGGAAGCACAGGGAAGCCAAAGGGCGTGGGCGTGCCTCACCGAGCAGTGTCACGCCTGGTGCTGGGAACGGACTTCGCTCACTTCGGGCCGGAGGAAGTGTGGCTGCAACTGGCGCCCATTTCCTTCGATGCATCGACGCTGGAAGTGTGGGGCGCGCTGCTGCACGGCGCGAAGCTGGTGGTGTACCCGGCGGGGACGCCGTCGCTGGAGGAGTTGGGCCGCAAGCTGAAGTCGTCAGGCGTGACGTCGCTGTGGCTGACGGCGGCGCTCTTCGAGCAGATGCAGGCGCGGCAGCCAAAGGCCCTGGACAGTGTCCGCCAGTTGCTGGCGGGTGGCGACGCCTTGCCGGTGTCCCGTGTGAAGGAGCGGCTGGCAGCAGGTGGCCTGCTCATCAACGGGTACGGCCCAACGGAGAACACGACGTTCTCCAGCACGTACCGGATGGAGAGGCCGGAAGAAGTAGGTGCCTCGGTGTCCATTGGCCGGCCGGTGAAGAACACCGTGGCTTACGTGCTGGACGGGGTAATGCGTCCAGTTCCGGTGGGGGTGCCGGGTGAGCTGTACGTGGGTGGAGATGGCCTTGCGGTGGGGTACGTGGGACGCCCGGAGCTGACGGCGGAACGCTTCGTACCGAATCCGTACGGCGAAGGAGAGCGGCTGTACCGCACGGGGGACATGGTGCGGTGGCTGGGGAACGGGACGCTGGAGTTCCTGGGCCGAGCGGACACGCAGGTGAAGGTGCGTGGGTACCGGATTGAGCTGGGTGAAGTGGAAGCGGCGCTGGCCCAGCACGGTGGTGTCAACGAAGCCGTAGTGGTGGCGCGGGAGGATGGAGGCGAAGGCAAGCGGTTGGTGGCCTACGTGACGGCGCAAGAGGGCGCGGAACTGGCGTCCAGCGCGCTGAGAAGCCACATGAAGCAGCGGCTACCGGAGTACATGGTGCCGTCAGCGTACGTGGTGCTGGAGTCGTTGCCGCTGACGCCGAACGGCAAGGTCGACCGAAAGGCGCTGCCCGCTCCAGAGGCACAAGGGCCGAAGACGGCGCACTTCGAGGCGCCTCGCACGGCGACTGAGCAGAAGCTGGCGTCCATCTTCACCGAGGTGCTGAACGTCGAGCGCGTCGGGCTCGACGGAGATTTCTTCGAGTTGGGTGGCCACTCGTTGCTGGCCACCCAGTTGGTGTCGCGCGTGCGCGAGTCCTTCCAGGTGGAGCTCCCCCTGAGGGACGTCTTCGAATCGCCGACGGTGGAGAAGCTCGCTCTCCGGCTGGAGGAAATGCAGGCGGGAGCTTCATCCCTTCACGCACCGCCCCTGAAGCGGAGCCCTCGGTTGGGGGCACTGCCGCTATCGTTCGCACAGCAGCGGCTGTGGTTCCTCGAACAGCTGGAGCCAGGGAGCCCCGTCTACAACATCCCCTTGGCCATCCGGCTTTCGGGCGCTCTGCGAGTCGATGCACTGGAGCGCGCGCTTCGTGAGTTGGTGCGGCGCCACGAAGTCCTGCGAACGACGTTCCGCTCCGAGGGCGGGACGCCCGTACAGATCGTCTCCCACCAAGCGGAGAATGCACTGCCGGTGGTGGACCTGTCGTCGCTCTCGTCCGAGGCGGCCGAAGCGGAGGTCGATCGATTGCTGCGTGAGGAATCCCTCCGCGGATTCGACCTCCCCAGCGGACCGTTGCTGCGCACGCGATTGCTGAAGCGCTCCGAGGCGGAGCATGTGCTCCTGGCGAACATGCACCACATCGTCTCGGACGGATGGTCCATGGGCGTCATCGTCCGGGAACTCGCGGCGCTCTACGGGGCCTTCCGCGAAGGACAGCCGTCGCCGCTGCCTGAACTGGACGTGCAATACGGTGACTTCTCCGCGTGGCAGCGCGCGTGGCTGGAGAGTGGCGCGCTTCAGCGGCAACTGGACTGGTGGCGTCAGCAGCTCGAAGGAGCCCCTCACGTCCTCTCGATTCCCACGGACAGGCCGCTGCCCGCGGTTCAGACCTTCCGAGGCGCGAATCTCCCGGTGAGCATCCCACCGGCGTTGTCCTCAGGCGTGAAGGCACTGGCGCAGCGGCATGGTGCAACGCCGTTCATGGTGCTGCTGGCGGGCTTCCAGGTATTGCTGGCCCGGTACTCGGGGCAGGACGACCTGGTGGTGGGAACGCCCGTCGCCGGACGTAACCGCGCGGAGACAGAAGGGCTCATCGGCTTTTTCGTCAACACCCTGGCGCTGCGGGCACGCGCGTCCGCTGAGAAGCCGTTCCTCACGCTGCTTCGCGAGGTGAAGGATGCGGCGCTGGGTGCCTACGCGCATCAGGACGTTCCATTCGAGCAGCTCGTGGAAGAGCTTCAGCCGGAACGCACGCTCAGCCACTCGCCGCTGTTCCAGGTGATGTTCTCTCTGCAGAACACGCCGGTGCCGGAGGCGCTCGTGCCCGGGCTCTCGATGAGCGCGATGGACACGGAGATCGGCGCCGCGAAGTTCTTCCTGACGCTGGCGTTGGAGGACCTGCCGGACGGCTTCTCTGGCGTCTTCGAGTACAACGCGGACCTCTTCGAACCGGCCACCGTCCAGCGCATGGCCGCGCACTGGCTCACGCTGTTGGAGGCTGCCGTGGCCTCCCCGGACCGCCGTTTGTCCGATCTGCCGCTGCTCTCTCCTCTAGAGCGGCACCAGCTCCTGGTGGAGTGGAACGACACCACAACGGAGTATCCACGCGATACGCCCGTGCACGTTCAGTTGGCGGACCTGGCGACGCGCATTCCGGAAACGGTGGCGCTCGCTTGGGAGGGGGGGCAGCTCACTTTCGCTGAGCTGATGGCGCGGAGCCGCTTGTTGGCGGCGCATTTGCGGAGCTTGGGAGTGGGCCCCGAGGTCCGGGTGGGCCTCTTCGCGCGCCGATCGCCGGAGTTGGTGGTGGGACTGCTCGCCATCCTGGAGGCCGGTGGTGCCTGGGTGCCGCTGGAGCCGGACGCTCCCCGTGAGCGGCTGGCGCGCATCCTGGAAGACGCGGCGCCCGCGGTACTCCTCACCCAGCGGGCGTTGCGAGACTTGGTGCCCGCGACCTCGATGCCCGTGGTGGTGTTCGAGGATGACCTTGGGTCAGTCGCCGCTGGGGCTTGGGAGGCGAGCGCGGTCGCGGACAACGCCGCCTACGTCCTCTTCACCTCGGGGTCCACGGGACGTCCGAAGGGCGTGCTCGTCTCCCACCGCGCATTGGCGCGACACACGGCGTGGTTCATCGCCGCGTTGAAGCTGGGCACGGGAGACCGGGTGTTGCAGAAGGCCTCTGCTGGCTTCGACGCTGCGGTGCCCGAGCTGCTGGCCACGCTGGTCTCTGGTGCTCGGCTGGTCATCGCACCGCCTGCTGCCGAGAGCGACACCGAGGTGCTGCTGGCCGCGTTGGAACGCCAGCAGGTCACGATGCTCCAGTTGGTTCCGTCGCAGCTTCGCGTCCTGTTGGCGCACGAAGATGTGGCCCGAGCCGCGGGCTTGAGGGTTCTGGTATCCGGGGGCGAGGCGCTGCCGGTGGAGCTCGTTCATCAGGCTCGGGAGCGGTTGCCGTCCACGCTCATCATCAATGCGTACGGACCGACCGAGACCACGGTCGATGCCACGGCCTGGCTGGGAGGCGACCTGAGCGAAGGCCCCTTCGCGCCCATTGGCCGACCCATCGCGAACACCCAGGCGTACGTCCTGGATGCACAGGGCCAGCCGGTCCCCGTGGGCGTCCCGGGTGAACTCTTCGTCGGTGGAGATGGCCTGGCTCGCGGGTACGTGGGCCGGCCAGACCTGACGGCGGAGCGTTTCGTGCCGGATGCCTTGGGACGTATGCCGGGTGCCCGGCTCTACCGCACGGGTGACCAGGTGCGGTGGCGCTCGGGGGGCTCGCTGGAGTTCCTGGGCCGCGTGGACACGCAGGTGAAGGTGCGTGGTCACCGCGTCGAACCCGGCGAGGTGGAGGTGGTGCTTGCGGAGCACCCGGCCGTCCACGTCGCCGTGGTGGTGTCGCGGAAGGACGCTTCGAATGAGACGCGGCTCGTGGCCTACGTGGTGCCAGGCGATGCGTCAGGCGCGGTGGATGCCACGGCGCTGCGGGCTTTCCTGGCGGAGCGTCTGCCTTCGGCCATGGTGCCCTCGTGGTTCGTGGTCCTGGAGTCGCTGCCGCTGCTCCCCAGCGGAAAGGTGGACCGTAAGGCGCTGCCCGCACCCGACGTGGACGTCAGCGAGCGACAGTACGTCGCACCCCGCACCCCGACGGAAGAGCTGCTGTGTGGCTTCTTCAGCAGGGTGCTGGGCGTGGAGCGGGTGGGCATCCACGACGGATTCTTCGAGCTGGGGGGCCACTCGCTCCTCGCGACACAGCTCGTCTCGCGGGTGCGTTCGGCCTTCCGGGTGGAGCTCGCGCTGCGGGAGTTGTTCGAGGCGCCCACGGTAGCGGAGCTGGCGCGTCGCATCGATCAGGCGAAGCGGTCTGGGGCCGAGATGCCGATGCTTCGGAGCCCGGCGGTGCCACGCGCACGTGAGCTGCCCTTGTCGTTCGCGCAGCAGCGACTTTGGTTCCTGGATCAACTCCAGCCAGGAAGTGCGTTCTACAACGTGTCCGCGGTGGTGAAGTTGACCGGCCCGCTGGACCCGATCGCACTGGAGTGGAGCTTCGAGGAACTGGTGCGCCGCCATGAGTCGCTGCGGACGACCTTCCGGGCCAAGGATGGAACCCCGGTGCAGGTCATCTCGGCCGAGCCGACGCTCGCCTTCGCTGTGGTGTCCCTGGAAGCGCTGGATGACACCGAGCGCGATGCCGCTGCGAAGCGCTTGGCTGAAGAGGAAGCCCAGCGGCCCTTCGACCTGAAGAAGGGGCCGTTGCTGCGAGCCACGTTGCTACAGTTGCGAGAGCGGGAGCACGTGCTGGTGCTGGTGATGCACCACATTGTGTCGGACGAATGGTCCATGGGCATCCTCGTGCGCGAGGTGTCCGCGCTCTACGAGCCGCTGTCCCAGGGGCAGCGCTCCTCGTTGCCGGACCTCCCGCTTCAATACGGCGATTACGCTGTCTGGCAGCACGAGTGGCTGGCAGACGACGTGTTGGAGGCGCAGCTCGGATACTGGCGACAGCAGCTCGCTGGGTCGCCGAGTGCGTTGGCGTTGCCCACGGACAAGCCTCGCCCGGTGATGCAGACGTTCCGCGGGAGCATGCAAGAGGCGCTCTGGCCCTCCGAGCTATGGGCCGCGGTGAAGGCGCTCGGACAGAGAGAGGGCGCGACACCGTTCATGGTGCTGCTCGCGGCCTTCCAGACGGTGCTGTCGCGCTACTCGGACCAGGACGACGTGAGCGTGGGCTCGCCCATCGCGGGCCGCACACGTGAAGAGACGGAGGGGTTGATTGGCTTCTTCGTCAACACGTTGGTGCTGCGGACGAAGGTCTCCCCTGTGTCGAGCTTCCGCGAGCTGCTCGCTCAGGTACGGGAGGTGACGCTGGGTGCGTATGCGCACCAGGACGTGCCGTTCGAGAAGCTGGTGGAGGAGCTTCAGCCCGAGCGTGACCTGAGTCGCAGTCCGCTGTTCCAGGTGACGCTGACGCTGCAGAACACGCCTTTCTCCGAGGTCCAACTGCGGGAGCTGACGCTGACGGGCGTCGACGCCGAGGAGAAGACCTCGAAGTTCGATTTGTCGCTGCTCGCGGAAGAGGTGCCGCACGGGCTTTCCGTGGCGGTGAACTACAACAGCGACCTGTTCAAAGCCGCGACGATGGAACGGCTGCTGGGGCACCTGCGGGTGTTCCTGGATGCCGCTGTGAGCGCTCCAGAGACGCGGCTGCTCGACCTGCCGTTGATGGGGAGTGAAGAGCGGGAGCGACTGGTGAAGGAATGGAGCGGGACGGCGTCGGAGTACCCGCGCGATGCCAGCCTGAGTGTCCTCTTCGAGCAGCAGGTGCAGCGGACGCCGGACGCGGTGGCGGTGGAGTACGAGGACCAGCGACTGACGTACGCGGAGTTGAATCGCCGTGCCAACCAGCTTGCACATCACTTGAGGGGGATGGGCGTTGGGCCCGAAGTGAGGGTGGGGCTGTGCGTGGAGCGCTCGCTGGAGTTGGTGGTGAGCCTGCTAGGCATCCTGAAGGCGGGAGGCG
This sequence comes from Myxococcus sp. CA005, assembly GCF_006518205.1. NCBI lineage: Bacteria > Pseudomonadati > Myxococcota > Myxococcia > Myxococcales > Myxococcaceae > Myxococcus > Myxococcus sp. CA005. Next base: position 89,393 of record NZ_SRLV01000004.1, read on the forward strand.
TGTACGTGCCGCTGGATGCCAGCTACCCGCTGGAGCGACTGGCGTGGATGAAGCAAGAGTCCGGCGTCGCGGTGCTGGTGGCGCAGGAGAAGCTCGCAGACGAGGTAGCTGCGGGTGGCGAGCTGGTGGTGTGCGTGGACACGGAGTGGGACTCGCAGATTGCCCATCACCCGCAAACCACGCCGAGTGCCAACGTGTGCGGCGGAAACCTTGCGTACGTGATGTTCACGTCAGGGAGCACGGGGAAGCCGAAGGGCGTAGGCGTTCCGCACCGAGCGGTGTCACGCCTGGTGCTGGGGACGGACTTCGCGCACTTCGGGCCAGAGGAAGTGTGGCTGCAACTGGCACCGATTTCCTTTGACGCATCGACGCTGGAAGTATGGGGCGCACTGCTGCACGGCGCGAAGCTGGTGGTGTACCCGGCAGGGACGCCGTCACTAGAGGAACTAGGCCGGAAGCTGGAGTCTTCAGGCGTGACGTCGTTGTGGCTGACGGCGGCGCTCTTCGAGCAGATGCAGGCCCGGCAGCCGAAGGCGCTGGCCAATGTCCGCCAGTTGCTGGCGGGTGGCGACGCCTTGCCTGTGTCTCGTGTGAAGGAACGACTGGCGGCAGGTGGCCTGCTCTTCAACGGGTATGGCCCGACGGAGAACACGACGTTCTCCAGCACGTACCGGATGGAAAAGCCCGAGGAAGTCGGGGTGTCGGTGTCCATCGGCCGGCCGGTGAAGAACACCGTGGCTTACGTGCTGGACGCGGGGATGCGCCCGGTGCCGGTGGGCGTGCCGGGTGAGCTGTACGTGGGCGGAGACGGGCTGGCAGTGGGGTACGTGGGGCGCCCGGAACTGACGGCGGAGCGTTTCGTACCAAGCCCATTCGGCGAAGGAGAGCGGCTGTACCGCACGGGGGATGTGGTGCGGTGGCTGGGGAACGGGACGCTGGAGTTCCTGGGCCGAGCGGACACGCAGGTGAAGGTGCGGGGTTACCGCATCGAGCTGGGCGAAGTGGAAGCGGCGCTGGCCCAGCATGGTGGCGTCAACGAAGCCGTAGTGGTGGCACGGGAGGATGGAGGTGAAGGCAAGCGGTTGGTGGCCTATGTGACGGCGCAGGAAGGGGCCTCGCTGGACACAGGTGCGCTGCGGAGCCACATGAAGCAGCGACTACCGGAGTACATGGTGCCGTCGGCGTATGTGGTGCTGGAGGCGCTGCCGCTGACGCCGAACGGCAAGGTGGACCGCAAGGCGCTTCCTGTCCCGGATGCCCAGGGCCCGAAGGCAGCGCACTTCGAGGCGCCTCGCACGGCGACTGAAGAGAAGCTAGCGTCCATCTTCGCTGAGGTACTGAACGTCGAGCGCGTCAGCGTCGACGAAGACTTCTTCGAGCTGGGTGGCCACTCGCTCCTGGCCACGCAGCTGGTCTCGCGCGTCCGCGAAGCCTTCCACGTCGAGTTGCCTCTACGGGACGTCTTTGAGGCGCCCACGGTAGAGAAGCTCGCCCAGCGGCTCGAGACGGAACCGAACGGCACGCAGGTGCTTCATGTGCCGCCGCCGACGCGAGTTGAACGAACCGGGTCGCTGCCCCTGTCGTTCGCGCAACAGCGGCTGTGGTTCCTCGACCAACTGGAGCCGGGTAGTTCGTCCTACAACATCCCTATCGCAGTGACGCTGACGGGGACGGTGCAGGTGGACGCGCTGGAGCAAGCCTTCAAGGCGCTGGTGCTTCGGCATGAGTCGCTGCGCACGACCTTCCAGAGCAGCGGTGGTGAGCCGGCTCAGGTCATCGCCGAGGAGTCAGAGGTCCAGCTGCGAGTGGTGGACCTGCGCGACCTGTCCGAGGCTGACCGGGCCCCGGAAGTCCAACGCCTGATCTCCCAAGAGGCAGCGCATCCGTTCAACCTGGCGCGCGGCCCGCTGCTGCGAACGGTATTGCTGAAGCTGTCCGAGCAGGAGCACGTGCTGGTGCTGGTGATGCACCACATCGTGTCGGACGGCTGGTCCATGGGCGTGCTCGTCCGCGAGGTCGCCGCGTTGTATGAGGCGTGCTCGCAGGGCCTGTCGTCACCGCTGCCGGAGCTTCCGCTCCAGTACGCGGACTACGCGGTGTGGCAGCGCGAGTGGCTCCAGGGAGAGGTTCTGGAGTCACAGCTCGCCTGGTGGAAGGGGCAGCTTCAGGGGGCCTCGCAGGCACTGGAACTGCCCACGGACAAGCCGCGTCCCGCGGTGCAGACCTTCCATGGCGCCAGCCGGGATGTGCAGTGGCCGCGCGACCTGTGGGAGTCGGTCAAGGTGCTCGCGCATCGTGAAGGCGCCACGCCGTTCATGGTGCTGCTCGCGGCGTTCCAGACGGTGCTGTCGCGCTACTCAGGGCAGGATGACCTCTGCGTGGGCTCGCCCATCGCCAACCGCACCCGGGCCGAGACGGAGGGGCTGATTGGCTTCTTCGTCAACACGCTCGTTCTTCGTGCTCGACTCGATGGGAACCCCACGTTTCGGGAGTTGCTGGCTCAGGTTCGCGAACGGACGCTCGGCGCGTATGCGCATCAGGACATCCCGTTCGAGCGACTGGTGGAGGAACTCAAGCCGGACCGCGACTTGAGCCGCAGCCCGCTCTTCCAGGTGATGTTCATCCTGCAGAACACGCCCACCGTGGAGCTGCACCTGCCGGGCCTGACGCTGGCGGGAATGGATGGTGACTCGCGCACGTCGAAGTTCGACCTCACCCTGGAGCTGACCGAGACGCCGCAGGGGTTGTCGGTCAGCGCCGTATACAACAGCGACCTCTTCGAGCCCGTGACGATGGACCGGCTGATGGGCCATCTGCGCGTGTTGCTGGAGGCCGCGGTCCAGACGCCGGATGCTCGGTTGGGCGAACTGCCGTTGCTGGGCGCAGTGGAGCAGCGCCGGTTGCTCGTGGAGTGGAACGACACCCGCAGCGACTTCGTTCCCAACACCATCCAGGCCCTCTTCGAGGCTCAGGCCGCGAAGACGCCTGAAGCGCTCGCGGTCGTCGCCGAAGACTCACGGCTGACCTACGAGGCGCTGAACCAGCGGGCCAATCAACTGGCGCATCAGCTGCGTTCGCTGGGCGTCGGTCCGGATGTTCCGGTGGGCTTGTACCTGGACCGCTCCGCCAGTGCGGTGGTGGGCCTGTGGGGCATTCTCAAGGCGGGTGGTGCCTATGTGCCGCTGGACGTCACATTCCCCGTCGAGCGCATCCGAAGTGTGCTCTCGGACGCGGGTGCCCAGGTGCTGGTCACGCAGGCGGCCCTGGCGGAGGTCCTGCGCTGGGGCGCGGGCGGGGTGGTCCGTCTGGATGCGGACGCGTCTTCTCTATTGGAACGGAGCGAGCGCAACCCGGAGCCCTCGGCGGCGCCGGAGAACCTTGCCTACGTCATCTTCACCTCTGGCTCCACGGGGCGGCCGAAGGGCGTGGCCATCGAGCACCGGCAACTGGTTCATTACGTAAAGGGCGTCTCGTGCCGGCTGGACCTGCCGGAAAGCGCTTCGTTTGCTTCCGTGTCCACGCTGGCGGCGGACCTGGGCCACACCGCTGTCTTCCCCACGCTCTGCCAAGGCGGCGCGCTGCATCTCGTGTCTCGTGAATGCGCGTCGGACCCGTCCGCCCTGGCCGAGCTCTTCGAGCGCGAGGCCGTGGACTGCCTGAAGATCGTCCCCGCTCACTTGCAGGCGCTCCTGGCCTCTGGGAATCCCGAGCGGGTGTTGCCGCGTCAGCGTCTGGTGCTGGGCGGTGATGTCTCGGATTGGGCACTGATGGACCGGGTGCACGAACTGTCGCCGGACCTGGAGGTGTTCAATCACTACGGGCCCTCCGAGACGACCGTGGGTGTGCTCACGCTCCAGGTGGAGCGTGGGCCTCAGGGGCGTGTGTCGGCGTCGGTGCCGCTGGGGCGGCCCATTCCCAACGCGCGCGTCTACGTGCTGGATGCGTACCTGCGCCCGGTGCCCGTGGGCGTTCCGGGAGAGCTGTGCATTGGTGGAAGGACCGTGGGCCGCGGCTATCTGGGCCGGGTGGACCTGACGGCCGAGCGCTTCGTGCCGGACGCGTACGCGGAGGATCCGGGTGCGCGGATGTACCGGACGGGAGACCGGGCACGGCTGCTCGCGGATGGGCGGGTGGAGTTCCTGGGCCGAACGGATGACCAGCTCAAGGTTCGCGGCTACCGCGTGGAGATGGGCGAGGTGGAAGCGGCGCTGGAGCGGCACCCCTCGGTGCGTGAGTCGGTCGTGGTGGCTCACGAGAGCGGGACAGATGGCAAGCGCCTGGTGGGCTACGCCGTGCCGAAGCCGGGCCACACACTGGAGGTCGATGCGCTTCGTGACTTCCTGGGCCAGACGCTGCCTGACTACATGGTTCCGCAGGCCCTGGTGGTGCTGGAGGCGCTGCCGCTGACGCCCAACGGCAAGGTGGACCGCAATGCGCTGCCAGCGCCGGACTTCCAGTCCGTGGATGCCGAGGCTTTTGTCGCGCCACGCACGGCCACGGAAGAACTGGTGGCGGGGCTGTTCTCCGAGGTGCTGGGGCTCGACCGTGTGGGGATCCACAGTGGCTTCTTCGAGCTGGGAGGGCACTCGTTGCTGGCGACGCAGGCCATCTCCCGCATTCGTGGCGCCTTCGGTGTCGAGCTGCCCCTGAGAGACCTCTTCGAGGCACCCACGGTGGCTGCGCTCGCCGAGCGGGTGGACCGTTGGGTGCGCGCCGGAGCGGGCTTCGCTGCGCCTCCGTTGAAGCCCCGGGCGGGACTGACGAGCGTCCTGCCGCTGTCGTTCGCGCAGCAGCGCTTGTGGTTCCTGGAGCAGCTCGCGCCGGGGAGTGTCTTCTACAACGTGCCGGCGGTGGTGAAGGTGTCGGGGCCGCTTGACGTGGCCGCACTGGAACGCAGCTTCGACGCGCTGGTTCGTCGCCATGAATCCTTGCGGACGACTTTCCACGCCGACGGTGGGACGCCCGTGCAGGTCATCGCGCCTGTGGGGCAGGTGGTGTTCACGGTCGAGGACCTGAGCGGGCTCCCTGATGCGGAGCAGGAGGCACAGCGCCGAGCGGACGTCGAGGCGCTTCGGCCGTTCGATCTGGCCAAGGGACCCTTGCTGCGGACCATGCTGCTTCGCCTCGGGGAGCGCGAGCACCTGTTGGTGCTGATGATGCACCACATCGTGTCCGACGGCTGGTCCATGGGTGTCCTCGTGCGAGAGGTCGCGGCGCTGTACGAAGCGTTCTCCCAGGGCCGTCCATCACCCTTGCCTGAACTGGCGGTGCAGTACCCGGACTATGCGGTGTGGCAGCGGGAGTGGCTGAAGGGCGAGGTGCTGGAGGCGCAGCTCGGGTACTGGAAGCAACGTTTGGAAGGGGCGCCCGCGGCACTGGAGCTGCCGACCGACAAGGCGAGGCCCGCCGTTCAGACGTATGGCGGCGTTTTGCGGCACGAGGTGTGGCCGAAGGCGCTCTGGCGCGACATGGAGGCGCTCGGCCGTCGTGAAGGTGCGACGCCGTTCATGGTGTTGCTGGCTGCGTACCAGTGGGTGCTGTCCAAGTACGCGGGGCAGGAGGACGTGTGCGTGGGGGCTCCCATCGCGGGGCGCGCGCAAGGCGAGACGGAGGGGCTGATCGGCTTCTTCGCGAACATGCTGGTGCTGCGGACGAAGGTGTCCCCGGCATCAACCTTCCGTGAGCTGCTCGCTCAGGTGCGGGAGGTGACGCTGGGTGCGTATGCGCACCAGGACGTGCCGTTCGAGAAGCTGGTGGAGGAGCTTCAGCCCGAGCGTGACCTGAGTCGCAGTCCGCTGTTCCAGGTGACGCTGACACTGCAGAACACGCCCGTGACGGAGGTGAAGCTTGGGGACGGCCTCACGCTGTCTGGCGTGGAGTCGGAGGGGCGGACGTCGAAGTTCGACTTCTCCCTGGTGGTGGAGGAAGTGCAGGGCGGCGTGGTGGTGGCGGCGAACTACAACACCGAGCTGTTCGAAGCAGAGACGGTGCGCCGGCTGCTCCACCATCTGCGGACCCTGCTGGAGGCGGCCATCGCAGAGCCGGCGAAGCGGCTGGCCGAGCTGCCGTTGATGGGCAGTGAGGAGCAGCATCGACTGGTGAAGGAATGGAGCGGGATGGCGTCGGAGTACCCGCGCGATGCCAGCCTGAGTGTCCTCTTCGAGCAGCAGGTGCAGCGGACGCCGGACGCGGTAGCGGTGGAGTACGAGGACCGGCGACTGACGTACGCGGAGTTGAATCGCCGTGCCAACCAGCTAGCGCATCATCTGAAGGGCATGGGCGTTGGGCCCGAGGTTCGGGTGGGGTTGTGCGTGGAGCGCTCGCTGGAGCTGGTGGTGAGCGTGCTGGGCATCCTGAAGGCAGGGGGCGTGTACGTGCCGCTGGATGCCAGCTATCCGCTGGAGCGACTGGCGTGGATGAAGCAAGAGGCGGGCGTCGCGGTGCTGGTGGCGCAGGAGAAGCTGGCGGACGAGGTAGCCACGGGTGGCGAGCTGGTGGTGTGCGTGGACACGGAGTGGGACACGCAGATTGCCCTGCAACCGGAGGTCGCACCGAGCACGCATGTGGGAGGGGGCAACCTGGCGTACGTGATGTTCACGTCGGGAAGCACAGGGAAGCCAAAGGGCGTAGGCGTGCCTCACCGAGCAGTGTCACGCTTGGTGCTGGGAACGGACTTCGCTCACTTCGGGCCGGAGGAAGTGTGGCTGCAACTGGCGCCCATTTCCTTCGATGCATCGACGCTGGAAGTGTGGGGCGCGCTGCTGCACGGCGCGAAGCTGGTGGTGTACCCGGCGGGGACGCCGACGTTGGAGGAACTGAGCCGCAAGCTGGAGTCGTCCGGCGTGACGTCGCTGTGGCTGACGGCTGCGCTCTTCGAGCAGATGCAGGCGAGGCAGCCGAAGGCCCTGGCCAGCGTCCGCCAGTTGCTGGCGGGTGGCGACGCGCTGCCGGTGTTGCGGGTGAAGGAGCGGCTGGCAGCAGGTGGCCTGCTCATCAACGGGTATGGCCCGACGGAGAACACGACGTTCTCCAGCACGTACCGGATGGAGAGGCCGGAAGAAGTAGGTGCCTCGGTGTCCATTGGCCGGCCGGTGAAGAACACGGTGGCCTACGTGCTGGACATGGGGATGCGCCCGGTGCCGGTGGGGGTGCCGGGCGAGCTGTACGTGGGCGGAGACGGCCTGGCAGTGGGGTACGTGGGACGCCCGGAGCTGACGGCGGAACGCTTCGTACCAAGCCCATTCGGTGAGGGAGCGCGGCTGTACCGCACTGGGGACGTGGTGCGGTGGCTGGGGAACGGGACGCTGGAGTTCCTGGGCCGAGCGGACACGCAGGTGAAGGTGCGTGGCTATCGGATTGAGCTGGGCGAAGTGGAAGCGGCATTGGCCCAGCACGGTGGTGTCAACGAAGCAGTCGCGGTGACACGCGAGGACGGGAGCGAAGGCAAGCGGTTGGTGGCCTATGTGACGGCGCAGGAAGGTGTCTCGCTGGAAACGGGTGCATTGCGGAGCCACATGAAGCAGCGGCTACCGGAGTACATGGTGCCGTCAGCGTACGTGGTGCTGGAGTCGTTGCCGCTGACGCCGAACGGCAAGGTGGACCGCAAGGCGCTGCCCGCCCCGGATGCCCAGGGCCCGAAGGCAGCGCACTTCGAGGCGCCTCGAACGGCGACTGAGCAGAGGCTGGCGTCCATCTTCGCCGAGGTGCTGAACGTCGAGCGCGTCGGACTGGAGGGGGACTTCTTCGAGTTGGGCGGACACTCGCTGCTGGCAACGCAGTTGGTGTCGCGAGTGAGGGAAGAACTCCAGGTAGAGCTCCCGCTGCGAGACATCTTCGAATCCTCCACAGTGGGGAAGCTGGCCGAACGGATTGACGCATCCCGCGGGACGGCAGCGGCCGAGGTTCGAGCACCACCCCTGACGCGCGCTTCTCGGAGCGATGCGCTACCGCTGTCATTCGCGCAGCAGCGGCTGTGGTTCCTCGACCAGTTGGAGCCAGGCAGTCCGTTCTACAACGTCCCCTCCGTGGTGAAGTTGACTGGGCGTCTGCAAACGACCGCGTTGGAGGCCAGCTTCAGTGAACTCGTGCGGCGGCACGAGTCATTGCGCACGACGTTCCGTGTCAGTGGCGGTGAACCCGTGCAGGTCATCGCAACGGATCCGCTTCAGCCTTTCCAGCAGCTCGACTTCAGTGAACTGGAAACGGAGCGCGAATCCAGGGTGCGGATCTGGATCGAAGAGGAGATTCAGCGCCCGTTCAACCTGGAGACGGGCCCGCTGTTGAGGGCGACGCTGCTGAAGGAGGGGGAAGAAGCGCACGTGCTGGTGCTGGTGATGCACCACATCGTGTCGGATGGCTGGTCGATGGGCGTGTTGGTGAGGGAGTTGGTGGCGCTGTACGAGGCGTACTCGCAGGGGCGCGAGTCACCGCTGGCGGAGCTGGAGGTGCAGTACGCGGACTACGCGGTGTGGCAGCGAGGGTGGCTGAAGGGTGAGGTGCTGGAAGAGCAGCTGGGGTACTGGAGGAAGCAGCTAGCGGGTGCGCCAGCGGCGCTGGAGTTGCCGACGGACAAGGCGAGGCCGGCGGTCCAGACGTACCGAGGAGACACGCGAGGGCTGGAGTGGCCGAAGGGGCTGTGGGAGGGAGTGAAGGGGCTGGCGCAGCGGGAGAGCGCGACGCCCTTCATGGTGCTGCTGGCGGCCTTCCAGGTGGTGCTGTCGAGGTACGCGAGGCAGGAAGACGTGTGCGTCGGGACGGCGATAGCGAACCGGACGAGGGCAGAGACGGAGGGGCTGATTGGCTTCTTCGTCAACACGCTGGTGCTGCGGACGCAGGTGTCTGCGGCATCAAGCTTCCGTGAGTTGCTGGCGCAGGTGCGTGAAGTGACGCTGGGTGCGTACGCGCACCAGGAAGTGCCCTTCGAGCGGTTGGTGGAGGAGCTGCAGCCGGAGAGGGACTTGAGCCGCAGTCCGCTGTTCCAGGTGATGTTGGTGCTGCAGAACGCGCCGGGAGGAGCGGTGAGCCTGCCGGGGCTGAAGCTGGAGGCGGCGGAGTCGACGGGGAAGACGTCGAAGTTCGACGTGACGCTGGGCTTGGGAGAGTCGAGCGCGGGAGGGCTATCGGGCGCGCTCGAGTTCAACAGCGACCTGTTTGAAGCCGAGACGATGGAGCGGCTTTTGGGGCACTTGCGGGTGCTCCTGGAGACTGCTGTGAGCGCCCCAGAGCTGCCGCTGGCTGAGCTGCCGCTGATGGGCCATGAAGAGCAGCAGCGGTTGGTGAAGGAGTGGAGCGGGACGGCTTCGACGTATCCGCGCGATGCCAGCCTGAGCGCCCTCTTCGAGGCGCAGGTTCAGCGGACGCCGGACGCAGTGGCGGTGGAGTACGAGGACCAGCGACTGACGTACGCGGAGTTGAACCGACGCTCCAACCAGTTGGCACACCACCTGAGAAGCATGGGCGTGGGGCCCGAGGTACGGGTGGGGTTGTGCGTGGAGCGCTCACTGGAGCTGGTGGTGAGCGTGCTGGGCATCCTGAAGGCGGGAGGCGTGTACGTCCCGCTGGATGCCAGCTACCCGCTGAAGCGGCTGACTTGGATGAAGCAGGAGGCGAGCGTCACGCTGCTGGTGGGGCAGCAGAAGTTGCTCGAGTCCATGATGCTCTCCGACACCGAGTCCAGTGTGTGTGTGGACACGGAGTGGGACGCTCAGATTGTGCATCAGCCAGAAAGCAACCTGCGTTCCAGTGTGGCCGGTGGGCATCTGGCGTACGTGATGTTCACGTCAGGAAGCACGGGGAAGCCGAAGGGCGTGGGCGTGCCCCACCGAGCGGTGTCACGCCTGGTGCTGGGGACGGACTTCGCGCACTTCGGGCCGGAGGAGGTGTGGCTGCAACTGGCACCGACTTCCTTCGACGCATCGACACTGGAAGTGTGGGGCGCACTGCTGCACGGCGCGAAGCTGGTGGTGTACCCGGCGGGGACGCCGTCACTAGAGGAACTAGGCCGGAAGCTGGAGTCTTCAGGTGTGACGTCGCTGTGGCTGACGGCGGCGCTCTTCGAGCAGATGCAGGCACGGCAGCCGAAGGCGCTGGCCAGTGTCCGTCAGCTGCTGGCGGGTGGCGACGCCTTGCCGGTGTTGCGGGTGAAGGAGCGGCTGGCGGCAGGTGGCCTGCTCATCAACGGGTATGGCCCGACGGAGAACACGACGTTCTCCAGCACGTACCGGATGGAGAGGCCGGAAGAAGTAGGTGCCTCGGTGTCCATTGGCCGGCCGGTGAAGAACACGGTGGTCTACGTGCTGGACGCGGGGATGCGGCCGGTGCCGGTGGGCGTGCCGGGTGAGCTGTACGTGGGCGGAGACGGCCTGGCTATGGGGTACGTGGGGCGCCCGGAGCTGACGGCGGAACGCTTCGTACCGAATCCGTACGGCGAAGGAGAGCGGCTGTACCGGACGGGGGATGTGGTGCGGTGGCTGGGGAACGGGACGCTGGAGTTCCTAGGCCGCGCGGACACGCAGGTGAAGGTGCGGGGTTACCGCATCGAGCTGGGTGAAGTGGAAGCGGCGCTGGCCCAGCACGGTGGTGTCAACGAAGCAGTCGCGGTGACACGCGAGGACGGCGGTGAAGGCAAGCGACTGGTGGCGTATGTGACAGCGCGCACGGGCACGAGCCTGGAGTCCAGCGCGCTGAGAAGCCACATGAAGCAGCGGCTACCGGAGTACATGGTGCCGTCGGCGTATGTGGTGCTGGAGGCGCTGCCGCTGACCCCAAACGGCAAGGTGGACCGCAAGGCGCTGCCTGCTCCGGTGACGATGCTGGGCACGCCAGGTTCCGATTATCTGGCGCCGCGTACTCCTACAGAGGAACTGATCGCTGGGATCTTCTCGCAGGTGCTGGGCGTGGAGCGGGTCGGTTCGAAGGACAATTTCTTCGAACTGGGCGGCCACTCACTGTTGGCAACGCAGATGGTGTCGCGGATTCGGAGCACCTTCCGAATCGAGCTCCCGCTCCGCGACTTGTTCGAGGCTCCCACGCTGTCGGTCCTGTCCGAGCGGGTGGACCATGCCATTCGCACGGGGGCGTCGATCACCGCTCCGCCCTTGACGCCACGAGCGGATGGGAGCTGGGTATTGCCTCCGTCGTTCGCGCAGCAGCGGCTATGGCTCCTGGATCAGATGGAGCAAGGGAGCGCCTCCTACAATGTGCCGGCCGTCCTTCGGGTAGAGGGGCCGCTCCAGGCCGAGGTGCTCGAGCGGAGCTTCGTGGAGCTCGTGCGGCGCCACGAGTCGCTGCGGACGACGTTCAGCACTCGGGATGGAAAACCCGTTCAAATCATCGCAGCCGAGCCGGTGCTGGCCTTCCGAAGCATGGGGCTGGAGTCATCGGCGGAGGCCGTGCGCACGGCGGAAGTCGCGCGTCTGGTCGAACAGGAGGCACACCAGCGGTTCGATCTCGAACGTGGCCCTTTGCTGCGCGTGACGCTCCTGAAGCTGGCAGAGCAGGAGCACGTGCTGATCCTGGTGACACACCACATCGTGTCTGATGGGTGGTCCATGGGCGTCCTCGTGCGGGATGTAACCGCACTCTACGAGGCGTTCTTGCAGGGGCGCCCCTCACTGCTACCGGAACTGCCAGTGCAGTACCCGGACTACGCGGTGTGGCAGCGGGAATGGCTGAAGGGCGAGGTGCTGGAGTCGCAACTCGCATACTGGAAGCGGCAGCTGAAGGGGGCACCCCAATCGCTGGAGCTGCCGACGGATAAACCGCGGCCCGCGGCGCAGAGCTTCCGAGGAGGACATCTCGACCAGTCCTGGCCCCTGGCCTTGTGGGAGCGGGTGAAGGCCCTGGCACAGCGTGAAGGAGCAACGCCGTTCATGGTGCTGCTGGCGGCCTTCCAGGTGGTGCTGGCCCGCTACGCGAGACAGGACGACGTGTGCGTGGGGTCGCCCATCGCAGGGCGCACGCAAGGCGAGACGGAAGGGCTGATCGGCTTCTTCACGAACATGCTGGTGCTGCGGACGAAGGTGGCCCCGGCATCAACTTTCCGTGAGCTGCTCGCTCAGGTGCGGGAGGTGACATTGGGTGCGTATGCGCACCAGGACGTGCCGTTCGAGAAGCTGGTGGAGGAGCTTCAGCCCGAGCGTGACCTGAGTCGCAGTCCGCTGTTCCAGGTGACGCTGACGCTGCAGAACACGCCCGTGACGGAGGTGAAGCTCGGAGATGGCTTGAGGCTCTCCGGTGTGGAGTCGGAGGGGCGGACGTCGAAGTTCGACCTATCTCTGGTGATGGAGGAGGTGAAGGACGGCGTCATGGCGATGGTCAACTACAACAGCGACTTGTTCGAGGCCGGGACGATGGACCGGATGCTCGGACACTTGAGGGTGCTGTTGGAGGCCGCCGTCGCCGCGCCGGAGCAGCGGCTGGCCGAGCTGCCGCTGATGGGCCGTGAAGAGCAGCAGCGGTTGGTGAAGGAGTGGAGCGGGGCGGCTTCGACGTATCCGCGCGATGCCGACCTGAGTGCCCTCTTCGAGGCGCAGGTTCAGCGGACGCCGGACGCGGTGGCGGTGGAGTACGAGGACCAGCGACTGACGTACGCGGAGTTGAATCGCCGTGCCAACCAGCTGGCGCACCACCTGAGGGGGATGGGCGTTGGGCCCGAGGTGCGAGTGGGCTTGTGCGTGGAGCGCTCGCTGGAGCTGGTGGTGAGCGTGCTGGGCATCCTGAAGGCGGGAGGCGTGTACGTGCCGCTGGATGCCAGCTATCCGCTGGAGCGACTGGCGTGGATGAAGCACGAGGCCGGCGTCGCGGTGTTGGTGGCGCAGGAGAAGCTCGCGGACGAGGTAGCCACGGGTGGCGAGCTGGTGGTGTGCGTGGACACGGAGTGGGACACGCAGATTGCCCATCATCCGCAAATCACGCCGAGTGCCAACGTGGGCGGCGGAAACCTGGCGTACGTGATGTTCACGTCAGGGAGCACGGGGAAGCCGAAGGGCGTGGGCGTACCGCATCGCGCGGTGTCACGCCTGGTGCTGGGAACGGACTTCGTGCACTTCGGGCCGGAGGAAGTGTGGCTGCAACTAGCACCGATTTCCTTCGACGCATCGACGCTGGAAGTGTGGGGCGCACTGCTGCACGGCTCGCGGTTGGTGGTGTACCCGGCGGGGACGCCGTCGCTGGAGGAGCTGGGCCGGAATCTGGAGTCTTCAGGCGTGACGTCGTTGTGGCTGACGGCGGCGCTCTTCGAGCAGATGCAGGCCCGGCAGCCGAAGGCCCTGGCCAATGTCCGCCAGTTGCTGGCGGGTGGCGACGCCTTGCCGGTGTTGCGGGTGGAGGAGCGGTTGGCGGCAGGTGGCCTGCTCATCAACGGGTATGGCCCGACGGAGAACACGACGTTCTCCAGCACGTACCGGATGGAAAAGCCCGAGGAAGTCGGGGTGTCGGTGTCCATCGGCCGGCCGGTGAAGAACACCGTGGCTTACGTGCTGGACGCGGGGATGCGGCCGGTGCCGGTGGGCGTGCCGGGTGAGCTGTACGTGGGCGGAGACGGCCTGGCAGTGGGGTACGTGGGGCGTCCGGCGCTGACGGCGGAACGCTTCGTACCAAGCCCATTCGGTGAGGGAGAGCGGCTGTACCGCACGGGGGACGTGGTGCGGTGGTTGAGGAACGGGACGCTGGAGTTCCTGGGCCGCGCGGACACGCAGGTGAAGGTGCGTGGCTATCGCATCGAGCTGGGCGAAGTGGAAGCGGCGCTGGCCCAGCACGGTGGCGTCAACGAAGCCGTGGTGGTGGCACGCGAGGACGGGAACGAAGGCAAGCGGTTGGTGGCCTACGTGACGGCGCAGGAAGGTGCCTCGCTGGACACGGGTGCATTGCGGAACCACGTGAAGCAGCGGCTGCCGGAGTACATGGTGCCGTCAGCGTACGTGGTGCTGGAGTCGCTGCCGCTGACGCCAAACGGCAAGGTGGACCGCAAGGCGCTTCCTGCCCCGGATGCCCAGGGCCCGAAGACAGCTCACTTCGAGGCGCCTCGCACGGCGACTGAGGAGAAGCTGGCATCCATCTTCGCCGAGGTGCTGAACGTCGAGCGCGTCAGCGTCGACGAAGACTTCTTCGAGCTGGGTGGCCACTCGTTGCTGGCAACGCAGTTGGTGTCACGCGTCCGCGAGTCCTTACAGGTGGAACTCCCCCTGAGGGACGTCTTCGAATCTCCGACGGTGGAGCAACTGGCCCTCAAGCTGGGCCACGAACAGGTGGGGGGCTTGATGCCCCAGGCGCCACCACTGAAGCGGGCTCTGCGCCAGGGGGCATTGCCGCTATCGTTCGCTCAGCAGCGACTGTGGTTCCTCGACCAACTGGAGCCTGGCAGCGCCTTCTACAACGTGCCGGTCGCAGTGAGGCTCACCGGCGTCCTCGACGTTGCAGCGTTGCGCCGTAGCTTCGATGAGTTGGTTCGCCGACACGAATCGTTGCGAACCACCTTCCGTGCTCAGGACGGGATGCCCGTCCAGATTGTCTCCGACACTGCATCGAACCGGTTGGAAGTCTTGGCGCGCGGAACTCCGGACGATGGTGAAGGAGGGCTGGAGACAAAACGCCTCGCGGAGCAAGAGGCGCTTCGCCCGTTCAACCTGGAGACAGGGCCGCTGCTGAGGGCGACGCTGCTGAAGGAGGGGGAGGAAGCGCACGTGTTGGTGCTGGTGATGCACCACATCGTGTCGGACGGCTGGTCGATGGGCGTGCTGGTGAGGGAGTTGGTGGCGCTGTACGAGGCGTACTCGCAGGGGCGCGAGTCACCGCTGGCGGAGCTGGAGGTGCAGTACGCGGACTATGCGGTGTGGCAGCGAGGGTGGTTGAAGGGTGAGGTGCTGGAAGAGCAGCTTGGGTACTGGAGGAAGCAGCTAGCGGGTGCGCCAGCGGCGCTGGAGTTGCCGACGGACAAGGCGAGGCCGGCGGTCCAGACGTACCGAGGGGACACGAGAGGGCTGGAGTGGCCGAAGGGGCTGTGGGAGGGAGTGAAGGGGCTGGCGCAGCGGGAGAGCGCGACGCCCTTCATGGTGCTGCTGGCGGCCTTCCAGGTGGTGCTGTCGAGGTACGCGAGGCAGGAAGACGTGTGCGTCGGGACGGCGATAGCGAACCGGACGAGGGCAGAGACGGAGGGGCTGATTGGCTTCTTCGTCAACACGCTGGTGCTGCGGACGCAGGTGTCTGCGGCATCAAGCTTCCGTGAGTTGCTAGCGCAGGTGCGTGAAGTGACGCTGGGTGCGTACGCGCACCAGGAAGTGCCCTTCGAGCGGTTGGTGGAGGAGCTGCAGCCAGAGCGGGACTTGAGCCGCAGTCCGCTGTTCCAGGTGATGTTGGTGCTGCAGAACGCGCCGGGAGGAGCGGTGAGCCTGCCGGGGCTGCAACTGGAGGCGGCGGAGTCGTCTGCGAAGACGTCGAAGTTCGATTTGACGCTCGGCTTGAGTGAGACGGATGAGGGCCTTTCTGGAGGCCTCGAGTTCAACAGCGACCTGTTTGAAGCCGAGACGATGGCGCGGCTGCTGGAGCATCTGCGGGTGTTGTTGGATGCAGCCGTCACTCGGCCTGAGACGCGGCTGGCCGAACTGCCGCTGATGGGCAGTGAAGAGCAGCAGCGGTTGATGAAGGCGTGGAGCGGGGCGACTGCGCATTACCCACGAGAAGCGTCGTTGGCGCAGTTGTTCGACGCACAGGCGCAGCGGACGCCGGACGCGGTGGCGGTCGAGTATGAGGATCGGCGGCTGACGTACGCGGAGCTGAACCGACGTGGCAACCAGCTGGCACACCACCTGAGAAGCATGGGGGTGGGGCCCGAGGTGCGGGTGGGCTTGTGCGTGGAGCGCTCGCTGGAGCTGGTGGTGAGCGTGCTGGGCATCCTGAAGGCGGGAGGCGTGTACGTCCCGCTGGATGCCAGCTACCCGCTGGAGCGCCTGGCATGGATGAAGCAAGAAGCAGGCGTCACGCTGCTGGTGGGGCAGCAGAAGCTGCTCGAGTCCATGGGGCTCAATGACACCGAGTCCAGGGTGTGCGTGGACACGGAGTGGGAGACGCGGATTGCCCATCAGCTGCAAACCACGCCCAGCGCCAACGTGGGCGGTGGCAACCTGGCGTATGTGATGTTCACGTCGGGAAGTACTGGTAATCCGAAGGGTGTGGGCGTGCCCCACCGAGCAGTGTCTCGCTTGGTGCTGGGAACGGACTTCGCGCACTTCGGGCCGGAGGAGGTGTGGCTGCAATTGGCGCCCATCTCCTTCGATGCATCGACGCTGGAAGTGTGGGGCGCGCTCCTGCACGGAGCGAAGCTGGTGGTGTACCCGGCGGGGACGCCGTCGCTGGAGGAGCTGGGCCGGAAGCTGGAGTCGTCAGGCGTGACGTCGCTGTGGCTGACGGCGGCGCTCTTCGAGCAGATGCAGGCGCGGCAGCCGAAGGCGCTGGCCAGTGTCCGCCAGTTGCTGGCGGGTGGCGACGCCTTGCCGGTGTTGCGGGTGAAGGAGCGGTTGGCAGCGGGCGGTGTGCTCATCAACGGGTATGGCCCGACGGAGAACACGACATTCTCCAGCACGTACCGGATGGAGAGGCCGGAAGAAGTAGGTGCCTCGGTGTCCATCGGCCGACCGGTGAAGAACACGGTGGCTTACGTGCTGGACATGGGGATGCGGCCGGTGCCGGTGGGGGTGCCGGGTGAGCTGTACGTGGGTGGAGACGGGCTGGCAGTGGGGTACGTGGGGCGTCCAGAGCTGACGGCGGAGCGCTTCGTACCGAATCCGTACGGCGAAGGAGAGCGGCTGTACCGCACGGGGGACGTGGTGCGGTGGCTGAGCAACGGGACGTTGGAGTTCCTGGGCCGAGCGGACACGCAGGTGAAGGTGCGGGGTTACCGCATCGAGCTGGGTGAAGTGGAAGCGGCGCTGGCCCAGCACAGTGGTGTCAGCGAAGCCGTGGTGGTGGCGCGGGAGGATGGAGGCGAAGGCAAGCGACTGGTGGCGTATGTGACAGCGCGCACGGGTACGAGCCTGGAGTCCAGCGCGCTGAGAAGCCACATGAAGCAGCGGCTACCGGAGTACATGGTGCCGTCGGCGTACGTGGTGCTGGAGTCGCTGCCACTGACGCCGAACGGCAAGGTGGACCGCAAGGCGCTGCCCGCCCCGGATGCCCAGGGGCCGAAGACGGCGCACTTCAAGGCGCCTCGCACGGCGACTGAGGAGAAGCTGGCATCCATCTTCGCCGAGGTGCTGAACGTCGAGCGCGTCAGCGTCGACGAAGACTTCTTCGAGCTGGGTGGCCACTCGCTGCTGGCAACGCAGTTGGTGTCACGCGTACGTGAGGCCTTCCGGGTTGAACTGCCACTCCGGACAGTCTTCGAGTCTCGGTCTGTTGAGACACTGGCGAGGTGGCTGGACAGTGCCTCGGGAGTCGCTGCTGGGCTGAGAGCCCCTCCGCTGGTTCGAGCTTCACGCGATGGCGCGCTTCCTCTGTCATTCGCGCAGCAACGGCTGTGGTTCCTCCACCAGCTTGACCCCGACAGTGCCTTCTACAACGTGCCCGTGGCGGTGAAGCTCTCGGGGGCCCTTGATGTTGCGGCGCTGGAGCGGAGCTTCCATTCACTGGTTCTCCGTCATG
The DNA here is from genome assembly GCF_006518205.1 of Myxococcus sp. CA005. Lineage (NCBI taxonomy): Bacteria > Pseudomonadati > Myxococcota > Myxococcia > Myxococcales > Myxococcaceae > Myxococcus > Myxococcus sp. CA005. Next base: position 107,027 of record NZ_SRLV01000004.1, read on the forward strand.
AGGCGCTGCGCACGACCTTCCGTTCCGAGGCAGGCGTTCCCACTCAGGTCATCTCTCCCGCGGGAAGGGGCGCGTTGGAGTTTGTGGACCTGAGTGCACTCCAGGGCTCGGAGAAGACCCTGGAGGTCCAGCGTCGAACGGAACTTCAAACCCTTCGTCCGTTCAATCTGGAGACGGGCCCGTTGCTGAGGGCGACGTTGCTGAAGGAGGGGGAAGAAGCGCACGTGCTGGTGCTGGTGATGCACCACATCGTGTCGGACGGCTGGTCGATGGGCGTGCTGGTGAGGGAGTTGGTGGCGCTGTACGAGGCGTACTCGCAGGGGCGCGAGTCACCGCTGGCGGAGCTGGAGGTGCAGTACGCGGACTACGCGGTGTGGCAGCGAGGGTGGCTGAAGGGTGAGGTGCTGGAAGAGCAGCTGGGGTACTGGAGGAAGCAGCTAGCGGGTGCGCCAGCGGCACTGGAGTTGCCGACGGACAAGGCGAGGCCGGCGGTCCAGACGTACCGAGGGGACACGCGAGGGCTGGAGTGGCCGAAGGAGCTGTGGGAGGGAGTGAAGGGGCTGGGGCAGCGGGAGAACGCGACGCCCTTCATGGTGCTGCTGGCAGCCTTCCAGGTGGTGCTGTCGCGCTATGCGCGCCAGGACGACGTCTCTGTGGGCTCTCCCATCGCCAATCGCACACGAGCCGAGACGGAGGAGTTGATTGGCTTCTTCGTGAACTCGCTCGTGCTACGGACACGGCTGGATGGCAATCCCAGCTTCCGTGAGTTGCTGGCGCAGGTGCGCGAAGTGACGCTGGGTGCGTACGCGCACCAGGAAGTGCCTTTCGAGAGGCTGGTGGAGGAGCTGCAGCCCGAGCGGGACCTGAGCCGCAGCCCGCTGTTCCAGGTGATGTTGGTGCTGCAGAACACTCCGGGAGGCGCGGTAAGCCTGCCGGGGCTGAAGCTGGAGGCAGCGGAGTCGACGGGGAAGACGTCGAAGTTCGACTTGACGCTCGGCTTGGGGGCGTCGAGCACAGACGGACTGACGGGGGCGTTGGAGTTCAACAGCGACCTGTTCGAAGCCGAGACGATGGAGCGGCTGCTAGGGCATCTGAGGGTGCTGTTGGAGGCCGCCGTCGCCGCGCCGGAGACGCGGCTGGCCGAGCTGCCGCTGATGGGCAGTGAGGAGCGGCAGCGACTGGTGAAGGAGTGGAGCGGGACGGCTTCCACGTACCCACGCGATGCCAGCCTGAGTGTCCTCTTCGAGCAGCAGGCACAGCGGACGCCGGACGCAGTGGCGGTGGAGTACGAGGACCAGCGACTGACGTACGCGGAGTTGAACCGGCGTGCGAACCAGCTGGCGCACCACCTGAGGAGAATGGGCGTTGGGCCGGAGGTGCGGGTGGGGCTGTGCGTGGAGCGCTCACTGGAGCTGGTGGTGAGCGTGCTGGGCATCCTGAAGGCGGGAGGCGTATACGTGCCGCTGGATGCCAGCTACCCGCTAGAGCGTCTGGCGTGGATGAAGCAAGAGGCGGGCGTCGCGGTGCTGGTGGCGCAAGAGAAGCTCGCGGACGAGGTAGCCACGGGTAGCGAGCTGGTGGTGTGCGTGGACACGGAGTGGGACACGCAGATTGCCCATCATCCGCAAACCACGCCGAGTGCCAACGTGGGCGGCGGAAACCTGGCGTACGTGATGTTCACGTCAGGGAGCACGGGGAAGCCGAAGGGCGTGGGCGTACCGCATCGTGCGGTGTCTCGCTTGGTGCTGGGGACGGACTTCGCGCACTTCGGGCCCGAAGAGGTGTGGCTGCAACTGGCGCCCATCTCCTTCGACGCATCGACGCTGGAAGTGTGGGGCGCACTGCTGCACGGCTCGCGGTTGGTGGTGTACCCGGCGGGGACGCCGTCGCTGGAGGAGCTGGGCCGGAATCTGGAATCGTCAGGCGTGACGTCGCTGTGGCTGACAGCGGCGCTCTTCGAGCAGATGCAGGCGAGGCAGCCGAAGGCGCTGGCCAGTGTCCGCCAGCTGCTGGCGGGTGGCGACGCGCTGCCTGTGTCCCGCGTGAAGGAGCGGTTGGCAGCGGGCGGTGTGCTCATCAATGGGTATGGCCCGACGGAGAACACAACGTTCTCCAGCACGTACCGGATGGAGAGTCCGGAAGAAGTAGGTGCCTCGGTGTCCATTGGCCGGCCGGTGAAGAACACGGTGGTCTACGTGCTGGACGCGGGGATGCGCCCGGTGCCGGTGGGCGTGCCGGGTGAGCTGTACGTGGGCGGAGACGGCCTGGCTATGGGGTACGTGGGGCGCCCGGAGCTGACGGCGGAACGCTTCGTACCGAATCCGTACGGCGACGGAGAGCGGCTGTACCGCACGGGGGACGTGGTGCGGTGGTTGAGGAACGGGACGCTGGAGTTCCTGGGCCGAGCGGACACGCAGGTGAAGGTGCGTGGCTATCGCATCGAGCTGGGTGATGTGGAAGCGGCGCTGGCCCAGCACAGTGGCGTCAGCGAAGCCGTGGTGGTGGCGCGGGAGGATGGAGGCGAAGGCAAGCGTTTGGTGGCCTATGTGACGGCGCAGGAAGGGGCCACACTGGACGCGGGTGCACTGCGAAGCCACATGAAGCAGCGGCTACCGGAGTACATGGTGCCGTCGGCGTATGTGGTGCTGGAGGCGCTGCCGCTGACGCCGAACGGAAAGGTGGACCGCAAGGCACTGCCCGCGCCGGACACAGCGGGCACGGCGAGCGAGAAATATGTGGCGCCTCGAACAGCGACCGAAAAGACGTTGGCCGCAATCTTCGTCGACGTCCTGAAGGTCGAGCGGGTCGGGCTCGACGGAGACTTCTTCGAACTGGGCGGACACTCTTTGCTGGCAACGCAGTTGGTGTCGCGTGTGCGGGAGGAGCTCCAAGCAGAGCTCCCCCTTCGAGACATCTTCGAGTGTCCCACGGTGGAGAAGCTCGCCCAGCGGCTGGACCACACTTCGAAAACAGATGGCGGCGCGCAGCCACCACCGTTGGTACGGGTTTCTCGCGACAGGGCGCTTCCCCTGTCATTCGCCCAGCAGCGCTTGTGGTTCCTCGCGCAGTTGGAGCCTGACAGCACCGTCTACAACGTCCCGGCGTCGGTGCGGTTGTCGGGCGCCTTGAACGTTCCCGCGCTGAAGCAGAGCTTCGACGCACTGGTCCATCGTCACGAGGCGCTGCGCACCACGTTCCGGACCGAGGGCGGTTCGCCGGTACAGGTCATCGACCCACGGGGCGGCGCGCGGCTCGACATCGTGGACCTGCGCTCACTGCCAGCCGCGCAGAGGGAAGAGGAGGCGCAGCGGATCGCGCAAGAGGCGTCACAGCGCCCGTTCGACCTGGAAAGCGGTCCGCTGCTGCGACTCGCCTTGCTCGCGCTGTCGGAGCAGGACCATGTGTTGGTGCTGGTGATGCACCACATCGTCTCGGACGGTTGGTCCATGGGGCTCCTGGTTCGCGAGCTGACCGAGTTCTATGCGTCCTTCTCCCAGGGACAGCCGTCGCACCTGCCGGAGCTGCCGCTTCAGTACGCGGACTACGCGGTCTGGCAGCGCGAGTGGCTCCAGGGGGACGTCCTGGACGCGCAGCTCGGCTACTGGAAGCAACGCCTGGACGGCGCGCCCCGGTTGCTGGAGCTGCCCACGGACAGGCCGCGTCCGGCGGTCCAGTCCCTGGAAGGGGCGTACGTGCCCTTCTCGTTGGGCCGTGAGCTGTCCGAGGCGGTGCATGCACTCGCCCGCCGTGAAGGCGTCACGCCGTTCATGGTGCTGCTGGCGGCGTTCCAGGCCGTGCTGGCGCGTTACTCAGGGCAGGACGACGTGAGCGTCGGTTCGCCCATCGCCGGACGCACTCGCGCGGAGACGGAGGGGCTCATCGGCTTCTTCGTGAACACGCTGGTGCTCAGAACCCGGCTGGAGGGGAGCCCGTCCTTCCGTGAGCTGCTGGCTCGGGTCCGGGAGGTCACGCTTGGCGCCTACGCGCACCAGGACGTGCCTTTCGAAAAGCTCGTCGAGGCGCTGCGTCCGGAGCGCAGCCTCAGTCATTCGCCGCTGTTCCAGGTCATGCTCACCTTCGACAGCACGCCAGATGCTGGAGGCGACGCACAGGCCGGCATGGGGATGAAGCACGTCGCCGTGGAGCATCGGGTGTCGCGGTTCGACCTCTCGCTCGGCTTCGTGGAAGGCAAGGACGGCTTCTCCGGTGGACTGGAGTACAGCACCGTCCTCTTCGAGCCCGAGACTGCAGCACGACTTCTGGCCCACCTGAAGACGCTTCTTGAAGGTGCCGTGACGGAGCCGGACCGGTCCGTGTTCGCGCTGCCCTTGCTGGACGCGGATGAACAGCGGCGGTTGCTGGTGGAGTGGAATGACACCGGCTCCGGCGACGTCGCGGAGACGAGCATCCACGCCTTGGTCGAACGGCAGGCGGCGGCCACTCCCGACGCCGTGGCGGTGGTGGCTGGTGAAGAAGTGCTCACGTACCGCGAGCTCATGCAGCGGTCGGACCGGCTGGCGCGGAAGCTCCGCACTCTGGGCGTCGGGCCGGAGGTCCGCGTGGGCCTCTGTGCGGAGCGCAATTCGGACCTGCTGATCGCGGTGCTCGGCATCCTCAAGGCGGGTGGCGCGTACGTCCCGTTGGACCCGGCATACCCGAGCCAGCGGCTGGCCTTCATGATCGAGGACTCCCAGCCTCGCGTCCTGGTGGGCCAGCGCGCGCTGCTCGACGCGCTACCTCACGGGGACGTGGCACGGTTGGCGCTCGACGATGCGAATGGGCTCGTGGCGGAAGCCGAGGCGGCGCCGGTGCTCAGGTCCGCTCCGGACCATCTGGCCTACGTGCTGTTCACGTCGGGCAGCACGGGCCGGCCGAAGGGCGTGGCCCTGGCGCATCGCAGCGCTGTGGCCTTCCTGCGCTGGACGACGCGGGCCTTCTCGTCGGACGAACTGGCGGGGGTCCTCGCCTCCACGTCGCTCAACTTCGACCTGTCCGTGTTCGAGATGTTCGCGCCGCTCATCCGTGGCGGGTCCGTGGTCATCGCTAGTAATGCCTTGGAGTTGCCGTCGCTCCCGGGGGCACGGCGGGTGACGCTCATCAACACGGTGCCCTCCGCGATGGCGGAGTTGGTGCGTGCCCAAACCGTGCCGGACTCGGTGCGCACGGTGAACCTGGCGGGAGAACCGCTGGCCCAATCCCTGGTGGAATCCATCCACCAGTCCGCACCCGGTGTGCAGCGCGTGCTCAACCTCTACGGCCCCACCGAGGACACGACGTACTCGACCTGGACCGTGGCCCCTCGCGGCGCCACGCGGGAGCCCACCGTGGGGCGGCCGATTGAGGGGACTCGTGCGTACGTGCTGGATGCGCTCGGTCAACCCGTGCCTCAGGGCGTGGCGGGCGAGCTGTACCTGGGCGGGGCTGGGCTTGCCCGAGGGTATGTCGACCGGCCCGAGTTGACCGCCGAGCGCTTCGTTCCCGACGCGTTCAGTCCGCAGCCCGGAGCGCGGCTGTACCGCACCGGAGATAGCGCGCGGTGGTTGCCGGATGGCGTGCTGCAGTACCTGGGCCGAATCGACCAGCAGGTGAAGGTGCGTGGCTTCCGCATCGAGCTGGGCGAAATCGAGGCGGTGTTGCGAAGGCATCCAGACGTGCGCGAGGCCGTGGTGGTTGTGCGCGACGACGGGAGCGAAGGTCGGCGGCTGGTGGCGTACATCGTGCCGCAGTCGGACAGGGTGCCCGATGCCACGGCGCTCCGGCGCTTCGTGAAGGAAGGGCTGCCGGACTTCATGGTGCCCTCGGTGGTGATGGTGCTGGCCTCGCTGCCGCTGACGCCCAACGGCAAGGTGGACCGCAAGGCGCTCCCGGCGCCGGACGCACTCCGTCCGGAGTCGACGCGGGCCTATGTGGCGCCTCGGGATGCGCTGGAGCTCCAGCTCACGCGCATCTGGGAGGAGTTGCTGGGCACCGGCCCCATTGGCATCCACTCCGATTTCTTCGAGCTGGGAGGGCACTCACTCCTGGCCATGCGGATGGTGTCGCTCATCCGCGAGCGCCTGGGACGCAGCCTGCCCGTGGTTTCACTGTTCCAGGCGGGGACGCTGGCGGAGCTGGCCTCTCGGCTCCGGCACGCACCCGGACACGTGTCCTCGCTGGTGCCCATCCAGAGTGGTGGTTCGCAGCGGCCCGTCTTCTGCGTCCACCCTGTCAGCGGCAACGTCCTGCCGTATTTGGAACTGTCGCGGCGCCTGGGGCCGGACCAACCGTTCTACGCGTTCCAGGCCCCGGGCCTCGAAGGCGAGCGGGCTCCGCTGGGGACCGTGGAGGCGATGGCCTCCACCTATGTGGAGGCCATGCGCGGCGTCCAGGCCAGCGGGCCATACCGGCTGGCGGGGTGGTCCTTGGGAGGTGTGGTGGCCTTCGAAATGGCGCGGCAGTTGGAGCAGCAGGGGGAGCAGGTGGAGCAGCTGACGCTCATCGACGCCTACGCCTTCGATCAGCGGCCAGTGGAACCCGTGGGCGCGGAGTGGATTGCCGCCCGGTTCGTGGAGTTCACGGGTCAGCTCCTGGGCCTGCCCCTCTCGGAGTTGATCGCGGATGCGCATCCCGCGGACGAGGCTTCGCTGCTGGACCGCCTGTTGGAGCTGGGGCGGCGCACCGGCGTTCTGGCTCAGGGCGTTGGATCCGAACAACTCCACGCGCTGTACCGTGTTTACGAGAGCAACCTCCGCGCCCTCTGGGATTATCAACCCGGACGATACGGTGGCCGCGTCACTCTGCTGCGCGCGAGCGAGACGCGCGTACCCACGGGCACGGATGGCGGCTGGGGTGCGCTGGCGGCAGGAGGGGTGGAGGTGCACGAACTCTCCGGTGATCACCACTCCATCCTCAGGGCACCAGCGGTTGACGTGATCGCGGAGACGATGGCGCTGAGCTAGACGGAGCCGAACGCCATCTCCGGGCGGGCTCAGGGTTTCGTCTGAGTGCACTCGTTGGCGGGACGGAAGGGCAGGGCGTAGAGCTCGCGCCCGCTGGCTTCGTCCTCGGCGGTGAAGAACACGTCCCAGCCGGAGCGGATGAAGGCGCGTGGGGCTCGCGCGGTCCCCGCGTCGAGCTTCCGGGTGCTGGACACAGTGCCGTTGCTCACCCAGGGCTCCGCGCCATGCCCCGTCGTCGCGCCGAAGAAGAGCCAGCCCTGGATGGCAGTCACCTCGGTGGGGGATGCGCCCTCCGTCCCGGGCACCAGGTCCGCGAAGAGCTTCGTTCCTTTCGACGTGCCATCGCTCACCCACAGCTCGCGGCCGTGCTGGCCGTCATCCGCCGCGAAGTAGAGGTGATCTCCAAGCACGGCCAGGAACGCCGGCGCCGAGCCCTCCGCTCCGGGCCGGATGTCCTTCACCCGCCGCGTGCCGGACACCGTGCCGTCGCTGACCCACAGTTCCTCGCCCTCCGGCGCGTCCGAGCCCGCACTGAAATAGAGCCGGCCCTGGAACGGCACCAGGTCGTGCGGGTACCGGCCCGGAAAGAAGCGCAGGCGACGTGTGCCCGCCGCCGTGCCGTCCGTGACGTAGAGCGTGGCCTCGCCTTCGTCGGGGTCCACGAGGAAGAAGAGCCTTCCGCCCACGGACTTCATGCGGAAGATGACCGTGTCCTCGAAGACCTTGAGGAGGGGCGTGAAGGCCGCGCCGCCTTCGCTTCGCACGAGCCAGTTCTCTTCGCCCACGCTGATGACGAAGTAGAGCGAGCCGTCGTGAACGGTGAAGCGACGAGGGAAGGAACTGTCCTCGCCTGGGACGAGGTCCGCGACCTCATGGGTGCCCGCGTCCGTGCCATCGCTGGTCCACAGCTCGTTGCCGTGCGCGCCACCCGGCGCGGCGGCGGAGAAGTAGAGCCGGCCCTTGTACGCGACCAGCGTCTGTCCCTCTCCCTGGCCGGCGCCAATGGGAAGCACGCGCTTCACCAGGGACGTACCTTCGGACGTGCCGTCGCTGGTCCACAGGGCGCGGCCATTCACCCCATCGTCCGCGATGAAGAAGAGCCGGTCTCCCACGCGTGTGAGGTCGGTGGGGTTGGAGCCCTCCGGTCCCGGCGCGATGTCCCGGAGCAGCCGGGTTCCTTCGCCCTGCGTGCCGCTGCTCGTCCACAGCTCGGCGCCGTGTTGACCGTCATCCGCGGTGAAGAAGAGCAAGCCATCCCCGTGGAGGCCTTCCTGGATGGCTGCCTCCTGGGGGCCGGGGTGGATGTCCGCGAGCCTGCGCACGCTGGTCCCACAGGGCTCCCACATTCGGTGGTCCGCGGGCCGCCGCGCGGGCGCTTCATTAGATGACGGAAGCGAGTCGTCCACCGGTGGCGGCTCACAGGCAGCCAGAAGGGTCAACAGCACCGGGGTCGCACGCCAGGACTTCGTCATCAGCAGCTCCGTGAGGTCGAGAGCATCTTGGAGCGTCAATCTGTGGATGGTGGGGGCTTGCCCCACCTGCCCATGGGTCCTGAACGCCGTTTGTAACGTGACGCTTCACACCGACTCACCGTGTGACGCCTGTCTGTTTCACTTTCTAAGAATAAGTTGAAACAATTGAAAAACAGGACACGCTCCTGGTACTTCGAGTGCACCTCCCCGCGGTACCGGAAAGGTGCACTGTATGCAGCGATGTATCGGAGCAGCCCCACGGCGTTTCCTGTCCCTCTCCCTCCTGTCCGTCATGGCGCTGAGCCAGGGGTGCCAACCCACGGATGAAGACTTGTCTGTCGAGGAGTCCGCGACGGGCGAAGTCGCACAGCCCGTCTCGGTTCCTGGCTTCGCGGAGATGCACCACCACATGTTCGCCGAGGAGGCGTTCGGCGGTGGTTGGTTCCACGGCAAGCACAACGGCTCCCTGGTGAGCTGTGACGGTGGCTTTCCGGAGAGCGACCACGCGCGCGTTCGCATGGACCTGGGCTCCATGCTCAACGTGTGCCCCAACGCAGGCGGAATCAACCTGAGCGGCGTGCCGGTGCTGTCGCAGATGTTCGGGGTGGGCGGCGCGGTGGCGTCGGAAATCATCGGCGAGGTCGAAGGAACGGAGGGCGACACCGGTCTCCACCTGGGGCGGATGAGCGTGCCCACGCAGTGGCCGCGATGGGACACCATCGCGCATCAGCAGGCCTGGGAGGGCTGGCTGCAGCAGGCGCATCAGGGTGGCATGTCCCTGGTCACCATCTCCCTGGTGAGCAACGAGTTCCTCTGCAGGGCGCTGCCGTACCAGAACATCAAGCGTCCATGTGACGAGATGGTGGACGTGGACGTGCAGTTGCAGATGGCGCGTGACTTCGACGCTCGCACGCCGTGGGCGGAGATCGCGCTGTCGCCGGCGCACGCGCGGCAGATCATCGCCTCCGGCAAGCTGGCCATGGTGCTCTCCATCGAGTCGAGCAAGCTGTTCGGCACCAAGAACTGGCAGTCCGAGCTCAACCGCGTCTACTCGCTGGGCGTGCGCTCCATCCAGCCGGTGCACCAACTGGACAACCGTTTCGGCGGCGCGGCGCCCCACAACGCCATCTTCCAGGTCTCGCAGTTCTTGGAGAACTGCCACGTGGACACCGACTGCGGCCTCACGGGCAACGGCTTCACGCTAGGCTTCGATGTGGACGCCAACTGCAAGAACACCAAGGGCCTGACGTCCGAGGGCCGGGCGCTGGTCGCCGAGATGATGAACAAGGGCATGCTCGTCGACGTGGCGCACATGTCCGAGCGCTCCGTGGACGACACGTTCGCCATCGCCCAGAGCCGCAACTACTACCCCATGTACATCTCCCACGGTCATTTCCGTGAGGTGATGCACCCGGGGCTCGCCGCCAACGAGAAGACGACGCCCGCGTCCATCATCCGCTACCTGCGTCAGACGGGCGGCATGTTCGGCCTGCGCACCGCGCACGATGAGACGCGCGACTACACCCGCACGCCGGTCGCCAACAACTGCCAGGGCTCCACGCGCTCGCTGGCGCAGGCCTATGAGTTCGGCCGCCTGGGCCTCAAGGTGAACATGGGCTTTGGCGCGGACCTCAACGGCTTCATCCAGCAGACCCGCCCGCGGTTCGGCCCCCACGGCGCCTGCTCGGCCGGCTTCGCCGCGGAGGCGGCGTTCCAGGCGCAGCAGCAGCTCACCGCTGGCCCGCCGCCGCTGGGCACGGACTTCGACAACTACGGCCTGGCCCACGTGGGCCTGCTGCCGGACGTGGTGCGTGACCTGAAGCAGCTCGGCGTCAACACCACGGGCCTGGAGGGCTCGTCCGAGACGTTCATCCGGATGTGGGAGCGGGCCACCGGAACGCGCACCGGCATGGCGGACAGCGCGGCGAACATCGACACCAGCGGTGTGGCGGCCTACGTGCCGAAGGAGACCCGCGCGGCCCAGTATCCGACCAGCTCCACCTGCACCAACGACAGCGACTGCGCCAGCACCCAGTACTGCGGCTGGGGGCTCAACGCCGGCAAGTGTCAGAACAAGAAGGCCAAGGGCGCCATCTGCGGCAGCGCGCGGGAGTGTCTGTCCAACAACTGCCGGTGGACCCTGACCTGCGGCTGAGGTCGCTAGCTGGCATGTGAGCAAGCCGTGTCAACCCACATGCCAGACCTCCCCGCGGCTGGCCGTTCGCTGAGCGGCGGCCACCGCGGGGCTCCTTCATTCGTTGCCCGCCTGGGGGGCTTCATGGTATCGAAAATGATATTCAATATCGATACCTGGAGCATTCGTGACGACGACGACTGAGCGTGTCTATCGGCGGGGACCGTTCCCCGTGAAGTTCCGCCTCTTGGAGGTGAAGCGGGTGACGCGGGTGACGCCGCAGATGGTCCGCATCACCCTTGCGGGCGAGGACCTGGAGGGCTTCTACAGCCCCGGCGCGGACGACCACGTGAAGCTGCTGTTCCCGGAGGAGGGCAAGCGCATGCCTGTCATCCCCACGGTGACGCCCACGGGGTTGGTGCTGAAGGAAGGCGAGCGCAAGCCGGACGCGCGTGACTACACGCCGCGCCGCTATGACGCCGCGGCAGGCGAGCTGGACATCGACTTCGTGGTGCACGGCACGGGGCCCGCGACGACGTGGGCGAGCAAGGCGCAGGTGGGTGACCTGCTGGCCGTGGGTGGGCCGCGCGGCTCCACGTTCGTGGCGCAGGATTTCAGTTGGTACCTGCTCGCGGGCGATCAGTCAGCGCTGCCGGCCATTGGCCGCATCCTGGAGGAGCTGCCGGAGGGGACGCGCGCCATCGTGTTCTGCGAAGTCCCGGACGCGTCCGAGGAGCAGCACTTCACCACCCGCGCCAACGCGACAGTGACGTGGCTGCACCGCAACGGCGTGGAGGCGGGGCACTCGGACGTGTTGCAGCAGGCCATCCGCGGGCTGGAGTTCCCCGCGGGGGACTACTTCGCCTGGGTGGCGGGTGAGGCGCACACCGTGCGCCCCATCAAGGACCACCTCATCAACGAGCGTGGCGCCAACAAGAGCTGGGTCCGGGTGACGGGCTATTGGAAGCGCGGCACCTCGGACCACCACGACGCGAAGGGCTAGGCCGCCGCCGGCTGCGCGAGGGAGCGGAGGACTTCGCCCGTCATCTCGATGGCGTAGTCAATCTGCTCCTCCGTGTGCGCCGTGCTGAGGAAGGTGACGTCGCGGCGCAGCAGGATGCCCCGGCGGGCCATGCCCGCCTGGAAGGGCTGCATCTGCTTCGCGTGCTCCGTCGGGTCCTTGGCGAACAGGAAGAAGGGAATCGCGTCGTAGCCAATCACGCGCAACGATGAGCCCGCGGCCTCCGCCTGGGCGTTGACGCCCTCGCGCAGCTTGCGGCCCAGGTGGGCCAGGTGCTGGATGTAGGCGCCATCCCGGTAGCCCTTCAGCACCGCGTCGCACACGTACAGCGACAGCAGCTCACCGCCGAAGGTGGTGGACACCTGGAGCTCGCTCAGGCGGCTCAGGTGCTTCGCCGGACCGGCGATGGCCGACAGCGGCATGCCGCCAGCGATGCTCTTGGACAGCGTGACGAAGTCCGCGCGGACGTCGAAGAACTCCTGGGCGCCGCCCACGGCGAGCCGGAAGCCGGTGACGACTTCGTCCAGGGCGAACAGGACGTTGTTCGCGGTGCACGTGGCGCGCACCTGTTGCAGGAAGGCCGGGGTGAGGGGCCGGTTGTAGGGCACCGACAACAGCACCAGGGCGAGCTCGCTGGCGTTCTTCTCGATGCTGGCCAGCAGGGCCGGTTCGTCCGGGGGCGTGAAGAGCGGCATCCGAAGGGTCAGCGCCGCCAGCGCGGCCGGGACGCCCGGCGTGTCGAACATGAAGTGGTCGTGCCAGCCGTTGTAGCCGACGGTGATGATCTTCTGCTTGCCGGTGATGTGGCGCGCCAGGCGCACGGCGGCGGACGTGGCATCCGCGCCCGTCTTGAAGAAGCGCGCCATCTCCGCGCCGGGGATGAGGTCCACCAGCGTCTGGGCGGCGGAGACCTCCACGGGCGTGGGCAGCGAGTGGAGGACCCCTTCCTCCAGGTGCTCCCGGATGGCGTTCACCACGGCTGGGTCATTGTGGCCCAGCATGTTGGCGCCCAGGCCGCCGATGAAGTCGATGTACTCCTGGCCGTCCACGTCCTCCACCAGCGCGCCCTTGCCCTTGGCCAGGAACACGGGGAAGGCGCCGAGCGCGAACATCTCCGGGCGCTTCATCATGGACTGCGTGACGCCGGGGACCAGCCGCCGCGCCTCGGCGAGGAGCTGGTTGGAGCGGTCGAGCTTCAGCTCGCCCTGGATGGGACGAGGCAGGGAAGGGTGCTTCTTGACGGGAGTGTCCATGGACGTTTCCTTCTGTGGGTCGAGACGGAGACTGCGATTCACCGAGGCGTGGGCGCCGCGTTGAGCGGGACGGCGCTACGGCCAAAGGTCCAGAGGATGAAGAGCGAAACGGTGGTGACGCCCACGGCGAGCCATCCGGCCAGCCCGAAGCCCACCAGCGCACCGCCAGGCGTGGTGGCCAGCATCAGGCCGCTGGCCCACGCCGCGAGCCCGGAGGCACCGTCGCTGGCGGCCATGTTCATGGCCATGTACCGCCCGCGCAGCGGCGGCGGCACCTTCGCGGAGATCAACGCGATGGTGGGGATGGGCCGCGTGGACGTCAGGGACATGAAGAGGACGAAGGCGACCATCACCACCGGCAGCGGAGCGGCGGGAAGGTGCGTGAAGCCCAGGTGCGGCACCATAGTGCCCACCAGCAGCAGCCCGAGCACCCGGGCGGGGCCAAACCGGTCCACCCAGCGGCCCACCTGACGCGCCGCGAGCAGCGTGGCGGCGCCGCCAGCCAGGTACACCCAGGGCAGGTCGGTCTGCTTCAGTCCGAGGTTTCCGACCATGAACGCGCTCAGGTACGGAATCAGCAAGAAGCTGGAGAAGGCGACGCTGAACGTCAGCAGCCAGCCCAGCGCGAAGCCCGGCGTGAAGAGCGCCGTGACGGAAGGCGCCTGACGATCCGAGTCCGTGGTGACATGCGCATCCAGTCGCGGAAGCACGGCGAGCAGCCCGAACCACAGGAGCGCCCCAAGGACGCCAATGGCCCAGAAGGGCGCGCGCCAGCCGAGCATGTTGGCCATGCCCAGGCTCAGGGGAACACCCGCCACCGCAGACAACCCGAGCGATGACATCACCGTGCCAATGGCCTGGCCCCGGCGTTCACCGGGGATGGTGTCCGCGATGATGGACATGATGACCGCGCCCATGAGGCCCGCACATCCTCCCGCGATGCTTCGGGCCACCAGCAGCCACGCGTGGCTCTGCGCCGCGCCGCAGGCCAGCGTGGCTGTGATGAACCCTCCCAGGATGACCAGCAACGTGCTTCTGCGGCCAAACCTGTCGACCCACGCGAGCCCCAGCACGCCCATGGCGGCGGAGGCCAACGTGTAGGAGGACACCAACGTTCCGAACTGCGCGGCTGACAGACTGAACAGCCGCATGAACTCCGGCCCCAGCGGCAGGACGATCATGAAGTCCAGCAAGTGGGTGAACTGCACGCCCGCCAGCAGCAGGATGAGCAGACGCTCCTGTCGCGGTGAGAACGAGGCGGTCACGAAAGGCTCCTGCGATTCAGGCCGCACGGGCTTCGTGCGTGCGAAGGGACGGCATGGATTCGGCGACGAGGAAGGCCAACTGAAGGGCCTGGTCCGCGTTGAGGCGCGGATCGCAGTGGGTGTGGTAGCGGCTGGAGAGGTCGTCTTCCGTCACGGGCTGTGGGCCGCCCAGGCATTCGGTGACGTTCTGCCCCGTCATCTCCAGGTGCAGGCCCCCGGGGTGGACGCCTTCCGCGGCGGCCGCGTCCATGAAGCCACACACCTCCGTGAGGATGCGGTCGAAGGAGCGCGTCTTGTAGCCATTGCCGGCCTTGTGGGTGTTGCCGTGCATCGGGTCGATGGACCAGATGACCGGGCGCCCGTCCCGGCGGGTGGCGGCCATGAGCCGGGGCAGCCGTTCCGCGACCAGGTCCGCGCCAAACCGCCCGATGAGGGTGATGCGGCCCGGGATGCCCTGGGGATTGAGGAGGTCCATCAGCCGGAGCACTTCGTCGGGCTCCATGGTGGGGCCACACTTGATGCCAATGGGGTTCTGGATGCCGCGCATGAACTCCACGTGGCCGCCGTCGAGCTGGCGGGTGCGCTCGCCAATCCACAGCATGTGCGCGGACGAGTCGTACCAGCCGCTGCCGTCGGGCTCGGCGCGCGTCATGGCCTCCTCCACGTTGAGGAGCAGGGCTTCGTGGCTGGTGAAGAAGTCGATGGCATTGGAGCCGCTGCGAGGCTCGGGGCTGACACCCAGCGCCCGCATGAACGACAGGGATTCGAGGATGCGGTCCGCCAGCAAGCGGTTGATGCCGCCCTGGGGCCAGCGCTGGGGCTCGGCGAGCTCCTCGTAGCCGCGCTGGGCGAAGGCTCGCAGCAGGTTCAGCGTGGCGGAGGACTGGTGATAGGCCTTGAGCAGCCGGCGCGGGTCGGGCGTTCGCGCCTGGGCGTCGAACTCCATGCCGTTGATGATGTCCCCGCGGTAGCTGGGCAGGGTGACGCCGCCCAGCGTCTCCATGGGGCTGGAGCGCGGCTTGGCGAACTGCCCGGCGATGCGGCCCACCTTCACCACCGGCCGGTTGCCGGCGAAGGTCAGCACCATGGCCATCTGCAACAGCAGCCGGTAGGTGTCCCGGATGTTGTCGGTGGTGAACTCCTTGAAGCTCTCCGCGCAGTCACCGCCTTGCAGCAGGATGGCCTTGCCTTCGGCGACCCTGGCGAGCCGGGCGGTGAGCTGGCGCGTCTCGTCCGCGAAGACGAGCGGAGGCAGGCGGGACAGCTCGGCTTCGGTCTGGACCAGGGCCTGCGCGTCCGGATAGTCCTCCGGCATGTACTTGACGGGCTTGTGCCGCCAGGAGTCTGGCGTCCAGGTGGGGTTCGTCACGGGAGTGCCGTTTCGGTTGGAAGGCGGGTTGCGGGCACGGGCGGCAGCAGGCCCCGCGCAATGCAGTAGTCGAGGTATCGGTACAGCAGCGCACGGTCCGTGGGCGGGCAGGTGATGCCCGTTCCCTCGAGCGCTTGATGGACCCGCTCACAACGGATGGGGCCCAGGCCAAACGCGGGCACGTCCGTGCCCGAGCGCAGGTCGAAAAAGGCGAGCGTGGATTGGTTCTCCCCGGTGCCGGCGCGCTCCGCCACGCGGTTGCGCCACTCACCCACGGGGCAGTGCTCCACGAGGTAGCCGTAGTCACGGACCCAGGCGAACAGCTCACGGAGCTTCACCTCGGGCGTGGGACACAGATTGAACACCGTGGGCGGGCGGGCATCGCGCGCCATCCGGACGATGGCTCCCGCCACGTAGTCCACGGGCGTCCACACCTCGGCGACGTCGAGCTGGGGCAGCGCGCCCACGGGAATTCCCGCCAGCAGGATGCGCCACACCAGGTCCTGCGGATTGACGATGGCGCTGTCGGGCGCACCCACCACGCGGCCCAGTCGATACACGGCCACGGGGAGTCCGCGCGCTCCGGCCTGCTCGACGAGCCGCTCGGCGATCCACTTGCTCTGCTGGTAGCCGTCGCGCAGGCCCGGGTGCGCGGGCACGAAGGCCTCCGGCACGTCGGGGCTGAGGTCGGTCTGCGGCGCCACGGCCAGGGTGGAGACGTAGTGGAAGGGCTTGGCGCGGACCGCGGCGGCCAGGCGCAGCAGCTCGCGGGTGCCGCGCACATTCACGGCCTGGAGGCTGCCGTATTCGCGCACCACGCTGACCACGGCGGCGTTGTGGATGACGGTGTCACACTCCGAGGCCAGCCCGTGGAAGCGCGCCTGGCTCAGGCCCAGCCAGGGCTGGGTGAGGTCCGAGGGCAGCGCCACCACGCGCTCCGTCAGGTGTTCGGGGGAGAGCTGCTGGGACGCCAGCGCGGCCTGGATGCGCTCCAGGGCGTGCGCCTCGTCGCGAGCGCGGACCAGGCACACCACGCGCGCGTCCGTCTGGCGCAGGAGCTGGTGGAGCAGGTGCGCCCCGACGAAGCCGGTGGCTCCGGTGAGGACGACCTGACGCAGCCGCGGAGACTCGGCGGAAGCCACCGTGAGCTTGGGGACGACGTCCTCGGACAGCACGGCGTCGGCGAGCATGCTCTCGGTGAGGCCCCCGGCGTCGGAGGCGCCGTCGGTGCCTTGCTCCAGCGCCTGGGCCAGTCCGGCCGCCGTCGGGTAGCGGAAGACGGTGGCGACGGGAATCTCGCGGCCCAGCTCGATGCTGAGCCGGTTGGCGACCTGGATGCTCTGGAGCGACTGGCCGCCCAGGTCGAAGAAGTCATCCTGCGCGGACGTCGTCGTCACGCCCAGTACCTCTTCCCAGACCTTCAGCACCACACGCTCCAGGGCCGTGGTTCCCGCTGTGGTGGTCGCGGCCTCTTCGGTGGGCAGCAGGCGGCGCAGCTCGGCGCGGTCCAGCTTGCCGGTGCTGGTGCGTGGCAGCCGCTCCGTGAACACGAACGTACCGGGCACCATGGGGGCAGGCAGGCCGTTCAGCAGGTGCTGCCGTAGCTCCGCCACGGTGGGCGCGGGCTGCGTGGTGACGACGTGCGCGCACAGCCGGCGCGAACCGCTGGGGAGCACCTGGCCGACGACGGCCGCCTCGCGCACGCCCGGGTGGCCGAGCAGCGCCGTTTCGACCTCGGACGGGTCGATGCGGTGGCCGCTGATCTTGAACTCGTCGTCGACGCGGCCCACGAAGACAAGTTGGCCGTCCTCGCGCAGTCGGGCCTTGTCACCCGTGCGGTAGGCGCGGGGGCTTCCCGGCAGGGCGTCGAGCGTGATGAAGCGCGTTGCCGTCAGCGCCTCGCGGCCCAGGTAGCCCCGGGCGAGCGCGCCGCCCAGCAGGTGGAGCTCGCCTTCCTCACCCGTGGGGACGATGCGGCCCTTCGCGTCGGCAATCGCCGCGCGCACGCCAGGCAGGGGGCGTCCGATGGGCACGTCTTCCCCGGCGGGCGTCACGTCGGGACCGCCGCTGAGCGTGGCGACAGTGGCCACCACGGTGGCTTCGGTGGGGCCGTAGGTGTTGAGCAGCCGGACCTTGGGACCGGCGGAGGCCCGCCAGCGGGCGACGCGCTCGGGCAAGGCGGCCTCACCGCCGATGATGACGGTGCGCAGCGAGGGCGGCAGCCGGGCCGCGCCCGTGGACATGCTGTAGGCCAGCTCGTGCCAGAAGGCCGTGGGCAGGTCCAGCAGGGTGATGCCATGTGTGGCGCAGGCTTCGAGCAGCCGGGGCACCGACTGGAGCATCTCGTCCGTGCGCAGCACCAGTGTGGCTCCGGCGCACAGGGAGACGAAGATTTCCTCCACGCTGGCATCGAAGTGCAGTGGCGCGAACTGCAGCACCCTGTCTTCGGGCGTCACCTCGTAGCGGAACGTCGCGCCCGCCACGAAGTGGGCCAGTGCGTCGTGGTCAATCTGCACGCCGTTGGGCTGGCCGGTGGAGCCGGACGTGTAGATGACGTACGCCAGCGGCGCGCCCGGCTGGGTCGCCGTGGTCGGCAGCTCCGGGTCGGCGCGCCGGTGCACCGCGAGCTGCCCGGGTGTCTGCGGAGGCATGCCGGCCGTGAGGTCCTTCACGGCGCTGCTCACCGTCAGTCGTGGCGCGGCGTCATCCAGGATGGCCTTCGTCCGGGATTCGGGGCCGAACGGGTCCACGGGGAGGTATCCCGCGCCGGAGAAGAGGACACCCAGCGTGGCCACGATGGCGTCGATGCTTCGGGGCAGTGAGACGGCCACCAGCGTGTCGGGCCGCGCGCCGTCGGCCCTCAGCCGCTCCGCGAGCGCCTGTGCGGACTGGAGCAGCGCCGCATAGGTGAGGTGGTGCTCGCCATGCTCCACGGCGATGGCATCCGGCCGCGCACGGGCCTGCTCCTTGAAGAGCTCCAGCACGGGCCGTTGCGGAATCGGCAGGGGCCCGCCATCCACGACGGAGGGCCGCGCGGGGGCAGGTGCCGCGCGCACGGGCTGCTCGGGCGAGGCCACCAGTGACTCCAACAACTGGAGGAAGCCGAGCTGGTGGGCGTCCAGGACGTCGGGGCTGTAGCAGGCGGGGTTCGCGTCGAAGTCCACGCGCAGTCCGCTGCCATCGGAGCGGGCGTACATGCCGATGGACAGGTCCTCGACGGGACCCGCGGAGAGGTTGTGGGCGAAGGCCGGCATCCCCGCGAAGCGCAGGGCGTAGTCGAACGGCATGATGTTGACCACGGGGCCGAACAGCCGCCGCTGGCCGCCCACGCGCTTCAAGTCGCGGCGAAGCTGCTCGTAGCGGTAGCGCAGGTGCGGCCTCATGGCGCGCAGCTCTGCCGCCACGTCACGGGCCATGGCGAACAAGCCGGCGTCCGGACGCACCGGGACGCGCAGCGGAACGATGTTCATGGCCATGCACGGCACGCGGATGGCGGCCGAGCCCAGGCGGGCCATCACCGGCAGACCCAGCACGATTTCGGGCGCACCGGTGTGCTGGTGCAGCCAGGCCGCCGTCGCCGCGAGCACCAGGTCCGGCCACGTGAGCCCGGCCTGCTTCGCGGCGGCCTGCATCCGCTCCAGGTCCGCGGGCGACAGGTGCCGCGTCTGGCGCACGAATCGCGGCGTCATGGGCGCGGGCTCCGCGAGCGTCACCGGCGTGGGGCCATGGGTGAAGCGCTCCACCCAGAAGGCGTGGTCCGCGGCGTGCTGCACGCCCCCCTGGTAGGCGGCGTCCTCATCGATGACGGCGCGGAGGGAGCCGAACCCGTTCGTGGCGGGCTTGCCCGTCACCCGGGCCGTGTAGAGGTCCGCCACGCGGCGGGCCACCAGCGAGAAGCCGAAGCCGTCCAGGGCGATGTGGTGGGCCCGCTGGAACCAGAAGTAACGGTCCGGCGCCGCCTTGAACAGCGCCTCAGCGAACAGCGGGCCCTGGCCCAGGTCCACCGTGCGCGTCAGGTCCTCGTGCATCCAGATCTGGGCCGCGGCCCAGGGGTCGGGCGTGTGGCTGACGTCGGCGACGTGTAGCTGCCACGACGCGCGGGGCTGCACGAACTGCACGGGGCCGGAGGCGCCGGGGACGAAGCGCGCGTGGAGCGCCTCCGCCTCGTCGATGGCCTGACGCAAGGCAGACTCGAAGTGCTCCACGACGAGCGGCCCGCGGATTTCGATGCACTCACCCGCGTTGTAGATGGCGCTCGTGAGGTCGAACTGCTGGCCGACCCAGATTCCATGCTGGGCCGCGGACAGCGGCCAACCTGCTTCGTGTGTTTCGCCCATCGCCAGGGACTCCCGTGTGTTCATGCGTCAGGGGCGCGAGGTGACTCGCGCACGGCGGAGCTACGCGGCGTTCCGGGAAGCGGGCGTGTTGCCCAGGGAGAGCAGCGTGAACCAGTCGGCGAGCGTCGGCCGTTCGGCCAGCTCCACGAAGGTGGTCTCCGCGCCAGCGGCCCGCCACTTCTCCACCAGCGTCATCAGCCGGATGGAGTCCATTCCGCGCTCGAGCAGGTTGTCGTCGTCACCCAGCGCCTCCGGCGACTCCTGGAGCAGCTCCGCCACCTCTGCGCGCACCTGCTCGCGGGTGAGTGTGCTGGACGTGGAGACGGGGCCCAGCGCGTCGAGCACCTGCTGCGTGGTGGTGGTGACGGCGCACAGCTGGGCTGCGTAGCTCAACGCGAGCTGGTGGTGCGCCAGGGAGAAGTCACCCAGCGCGTCGGCGATGAGGAAGGGCCGCACGTCGCTCATGAAGGCGTCGCTGGCCGTCTGCAGGCAGCCGATGTGCGCGTAGATACCGGAGATGAGGATCTGATCGCGGCCCAGCTTCTTCATCTGGTCCATCAGGTCCGTCTTGCGGAACGCGCTGTAGCGCCACTTGGTGAGCTGGATGTCGCCTTCGGCGGGCGTCAGCGCGTCGATGATGCGCTTCTGGTCCGGTCCGCCGTTGATGCCGCCGCCCCAGAAGTCCAGCAGCAGGCCGCGCTGCTCGGGCGTCTGGCCACCCGGTTGGGCCGAGTACACGACGGGGATGCCCAGCGCCGTGCAGTGCTGCCGCAGCCGCTGGATGTTGGCGACCAGCTCCGTCACGGGCGACTGGCCCTGCGTGAAGGCCTCCACGAAGTAGCGCTGCATGTCGTGGATGAGCAGTACGGCGCGGCTCGGGTCCGGCGTCCAGGAGACCTTGTTCTTCGGCAGGTCGGTGGTGCCGGGCATGGGATAGGGAGCGATGGCGGGGAGCGCCATGGGGAGTTCCTTTCAGCGCGTCGCGCGCGAAACCGGAGTGGGGGAGGGAGCGCCGGCGAGCACGTCGCGCAGCGCCTTCTTGCTGACCTTGCCGACGCCCGTCTTGGGGAACGCCTCGACGAACTCGACCCGGTCGGGAATCTTGAAGGCGGCCAGACCACGCTGGCGCAGGAAGGCCGTGAGCACATTGGGCGCTGGCGGCGTGCCGCGCGCGATGACGAAGGCGCAGGTGCGCTCGCCGAGGAACGCGTCCGGAACGGCGACCACCGCGGCGTCGTGCACGTCGGGGTGGGCCAGCAGATGGTTTTCCACCTCCTCGGCCGCGACCTTGTCGCCGCCCCGGTTGATCTGATCCTTGGCGCGGCCCTCCACCACCAGGTAGCCCTGGGGCGTCACGCGGACCACGTCACCGGTGTGGTAGAAGCCGTCGTCGGTGAAGGCCTTCGCGTTGTGGGCCTCCGCCTTGTAGTAGCCGCGGATGGTGTACGGCCCGCGCGTCAGCAACTGGCCCGTCTCGCCCGGCGCTACGTCTTCGCCGTCCTCGTCCACCACCCGGATTTCGTCGTCCGGGGAGATGGGCCGGCCCTGGGTGCTGACGATGACGTCCTCGGGGTCATCCAGGCGCGTGTAGTTGACCAGGCCCTCGGCCATGCCGAACACCTGCTGGAGCGTGCAGCCCAGCGTGGGCTTCACCCGCATGGCCGCCTCGGTGCTGAGGCGCGCGCCACCGACCTGGAGCACCCGCAGGCTGGCGAGCTGGTGCCGGCGCGTCTTGGCCGCGTCCATCCAGACCATGGCCAGTGGTGGCACCACCGCGGTGATGGTGACGCGCTCACGCTCGATGATCGGGAACACCGTGTCCGGGCTGGAGTTGGGCGCCAGCACCGCCGTGCCGCCCGCGTAGAAGGTGCCCAGCACGCCCGGCGAGCTGAGCGGAAAGTTGTGCGCCGCGGGCAGCGCGCACAGGTACACGCTCGTCTCGTCGAGCTGGCAGATGTCCACGCTGCCGCGCAGGCTGTAGATGTAGTCGTCGTGCGTGCGCGGGATGAGCTTGGGCACGCCCGTGCTTCCGCCGGAGAGCTGGAAGAAGGCCACGTCGCTGGGCGCGGGCCCTGGCGGCAGCGCCGTGGGCGCGGCGTACAGGCTGCTCAGTGCCGTGAAGGGGCCTGCGTCACCGGCGACGATGACGTGTTTCAGCGTCGGGCAGGTGCCGCGCACCTGCTCAGCCAGGGTGCGGTAGTCGAAGCCGGCCTGCTTGTCCGCGATGACGTAGGCCACCGCCTCCGTGAAGGCGCAGAAGTAGCCAATCTCCGAAGCGCGGTGCGCGGGAAGCGCGAACACCGGCAGCGCGCCCAGTCGGAAGAGGGCGAAGATGACCTCGAAGAACTCGGCCACGTTGGGCAGCTGCACCACCACCCGGTCCCGAGCCTGGATGCCCAGGGCATGGAAGCCGGCGGCCAGCTGGCTGACGCGGGCGTCCAGGTTGGCGTAGGTGAGGCGACGCTCTCCGGCCACCAGTGCGGTCCGCTCGCCGTGACGCTGGGCGCGTTCGTGGAGGAGCTGGCCGAACGTTTCACTGCGCCAGTAGCCAGCCTCGCGGTAGCGGGCGGCGTAGGCCTCCGGCCAGGTGGGGCAGCCAGGGAGGGCGGGGGACGTCATGACTGCACCCCGGCACCGTGGCCCAGGCCCATGGCGTGGAGCATGGTGCGGAACTTGGCCTCGGTCTCCGCCAGCTCGGACTCGGGCGTGGAGCCCACCACGATGCCCGCGCCCGCGAAGATGCGCAGGGTGCGCTCACTGGCCTCCGCGCAACGGATGGTCACCGCCCACTGCCCATCACCCGTGGCGTCGCACCAGCCCACCGTGCCGGTGTAGTAGCCGCGCTCGAAGGGCTCGATGGAGCCAATCGCCTCGTGCGCCAGCCGTGTAGGATAGCCGCACACCGCCGGCGTCGGGTGCATGGCCGCCGCCAGCGTCAGCGAGGAGATGGAGGGGTCGGCCAGCTCACCGGTGATGCGGCTGGACAGGTGCCACATGGTGGCGGTGTTCACGAGCGACGGACCGGCGGGCACGTTCAGCGTCTTGCAGTACGGCCGCAGCGCCTCCGCGACGGCGTCGATGACCACCGCGTGCTCGTGCAGGTCCTTGGGCGACTTCAGCAGCGCGGCGGCGCGCTCCTGGTCCTCCAGCGGATCCGCGCTGCGGGCCGCGGAGCCGGCCAGGGGATTGGCGACCACCTGGAACCCGGAGCGGGACACGAGCAGCTCGGGGCTGGCGCCAATGAGCGTGCGAAGTCCCGCGCCGCGGGTCCCATCCTGCTGGGGGAGGTCGGCGGCGAAGGTGTAGCCCGACGGGTTGCGCTGCGCGAGGTTGCGCAGCAGCTGCCGCAGGTCGATGGGGGCGGCGGCGTTGAGGTGCAGCGAACGTGACAGCACCACCTTCTGGAGCGGCCCGCTCTGCATCAGCTTCAGGGCCTGCGCGACGCCGTTCAGGTACGCGGCGGGCTCCGGCACCGGCTGGACGGTGTAGCTGGCGCTGAACGGCCGCTGCACCGGGACGTCCTTGTCGAACACCAGCGGCCCGGCGCGCTGGAGCGTCAGCGGCACCACGAGCTGTGCGGGTACCGAGCCGTCGAAGGGCACCGCGCCCACCGCCACGGGGATGTCGTGGTCGGCCTGGCGCGCGTCATTCAGCACCGCCGTCACGCGCACGGGGAGCCGCGCCAGGGCATCCGCGCCGCCCTGGTGTGGCACGGTAGCAAAGGTGCCGCGCGCCAGCAGCGTGCGGCGCGGCGTGGCGAAGAAGAACGAAGAGCCAGCCTCGTAGCTCTCGAGCAACTGCGCGGCGAGTGTCTGCGGTCCCATGGGGTGTTCCTGTTCCTTCGGCTCAGCGGGCGTCATGCACAGGGCGCCACATGGCGGCGCCTCGGTGGTAGTTGGTGAATTGGATCCTAGTAATCATTATCAACTCCGTGGCGGACGAGGGCCTGGGCGGGCCGCACGAGGGTGGGGTCAGGCGTCGAGTGTCGCGCCCCCGTCGACGCGGAGGTCGTGCAGGGTGATGTGGCGTGCCGCGTCCGAGACGAGGAACCGCACCGCGTTGGCGATGTCCTCGGGGGTGGCGATGCGTTGCAGGGGGATGCCCAGGCGATAGGCCTCGGGCGAGCCGGCAATCACCGCCTGCGCGCCGGAGTCATCCGCCCAGAGCGCGCGCTGCATGGCGGTGTCCGTGGAGCCGGGGGACACGACGTTGCAGCGGATGCCGTGCGGGGCCAGCTCCAGGCCCAGGCACTTGGTGAACATGCTGGAGGCGGCCTTGGAGGCGGCGTACGCGGCCATCTGCGTGCGGGGCACGGCGGCGGCGTTGGAGCCCACGGTGACGATGACACCGCTTCGGCGGGGCACCATGCGCCGGGCCACGGCGCGGGACACCTGGAACACGCCCAGCGTGTTGACGGAGAAGGTGAACGCCCAGTCCTCGTCGCTGTAGGACAGGATGGGGCCCGTGCGCAGGACGCCCGCCACGTTGGCCAGCACCTCGATAGGGCCCAGCTCCCGCTCGATGCGCTCCACCACGGCGTCGACCGCGGCGACATCACTCACGCTGGCCGGGTAGGCCACCGCGTGTTGATGCTTCTGCCGGAGCTCGGCCACGAGGGCGCTCAGGCCGTCCGCGTTGGTGTCGACCGCGGCGATGAGGGCTTCGCCCGCCAGCGCACGTGCCACTGCCGCGCCAATACCTTGTGCGGCACCTGTGACGAGTGCCACCCGGGTGGGCGTTCCCATGTCCCTGCTCCTCCTTCTGGATGCCTGCGCCCGCTTGTTGCGTCCGTAAGTAGATAATGAGAATGATTTTCATTATCGAGTCGGCGCAGATATGTGCCACGCAGCGTCAGGGGTGTCAAGAAGGGAAGTAAGGGATTGCGGGTAACGCATATTGCAATGGCCGCGCGGTCGGGCTGTCACGCATCGGGTTCCACCGTGGCGCCACGCTTCTTTTGGCCGCGTTGGAAGCGGACCGGGCTCTTGTCCGATGATGGGATTTCGCGTGCCACAGGCGAACGCGAATCACGTCCCGGCCGGGTGTACGAAGGGCCCTGTCAGGCGCGACGTTGGATGGCGTTGGAGTTGCAGTGGAGTCTGTCCTTCATGTCCCAGCTTCTTCAGGACGTTCGATTGTCCCTGCGTCGCATGCGGCGCGAGGCCACATTCACGCTGGTCATCATCACCACGCTTGCGCTGGCCATTGGCGCCACCACCGCCGTCTTCAGCGCGGTGTACCAGGTGTTACTGCGGCCGTTGCCGTACCGGGCGCCGGAGCAGTTGGTGTCGCTGTACCAGTCGACGCCCCAGCGCGAGCGGCTGGGCGTGTCGCTGCAGTCACTCCAGGCCTGGCGCGAGCGTGCGTTTGCGCTCCAAGGACTGGAGGGGCTGTCGATCCGCGACATCACCTTGGCGGGTGACGGCGAGCTGGAGCGGGTGCGGGCGGGGCGGGCAACAGCGGGCTTGTTCTCGCTCCTGGGCGTGCGGCCCTTGCTCGGACAGGACTTCCGCGCGGACAGGGACGCCAATGGCCTGCTCCTGTCGCATGCGCTGTGGCAGCGGCGCTTCGGTGGCCGCCCGGACGTGGTGGGACAGACGTTGATGGTGGATGACCAGCTCCACACGGTGGTGGGGGTATTGCCCGCGGGTTTCCGCTTCGCACCGGACGTGGAGGCGTGGAAGCCGTTGGTCCTGGGGACGGATGAGTCGGCCGGAGGGGTGTGGCTGCGCGTGGTGGGGCGCCTGCGCGAAGGCGTGTCCGCGGAGCAGGCACGCACGGAGATGACGGCCCTGGGCGCCGCGCTGGTGCGCGAGCCGGGCTTCACGGAGGAGCCTGCTGGGGTGCGGCTGGTGCCCTTGCACACGCAGGTGGTGGAGGGCTCCCAGGCGCGGCTGTGGCTCCTGGCCGGCGTCGTGGCGTTGGTGCTGCTGGTGGCCTGCGCCAACGTGGCCAACCTGTTGCTGGCGCGGGCTTCCGCGCGGGAGCGCGAGGTGTCAGTGCGCGCCGCCCTGGGCGCGGGCCGAGGGCGGCTGGTGCGGCAGTTCCTGGTGGAGAGCGGGATGCTGGCGCTCGTGGGCGGCGCCGCCGGACTGGTCCTGGCGATGTGGGGCATGGATCTGCTGCGCGCGCTCATGCCGCCTCAGTTCGTGGATGCCGAGGCTCTCCGCCTGCAGCCGCATGTCCTGGGCATCGCGCTGGTTCTCTCGGTGGTGACCAGCCTGCTCTTTGGCCTGGTCCCCGCGCTGCGGGTGTCGCGCGCGGATGCGCGGGGCGCGCTGGGCGGGCTGCGAGGTGGCGCAGGGGCCACGCGGGGCGAAGGCGGGCGCGTGGTGCTGGTGGTCGCGCAGGTGGCCTTGGCACTGATTCCGCTGGTGGGCGCGGGCCTGATGCTGCGCACCGTCCATGCCTTGAGCGTGGTGCCGCTGGGCTTCAATCCCCAGGGCGTCACCGTGGTGGACCTCTCCCTGCCATCGGCGAAGTACCGGGACGAGACCGTCCAACGGGCCCTCTTCTCCAGCGTGTTGGAGCGGGTGCGCGCGCTTCCAGGCGTGACGTCCGCGGGCATGTCCAGCACGGTGCCCCTGTGGGGACGCAATGGTCTGGCGCCGGTGCTGCTGCCGGGCGAGGCGGCATCACAGGCGGACTCCCGGGAGTTGGTCCACTTCCGCACCACCAGCGACGGCTACTTCAACACCCTGGGCATCCCGCTGAAGGAAGGGCGCACCATCGAAGCCTGGAATGGGCCGGGCACCGCGCCGGTGGTCGTGGTGAACGAGACGTTCGCCCGGCGCTACTTCCCCGGGCGGAGCGCGGTGGGACAGCGCGTGCAACTGGTGCTCGACGGTGAGGCCTTCCGCGAAATCGTGGGCGTGGTGGGGGATGTCCAGCACAACAGCCTGGATGCGCCCCCGGTCAGCGAAGCCTTCGTCCCCATGGGACAGCTCTGGGGACTGCACATGCTGCTCACCGTGCGAGCCTCGCAGGACGCTGTTGCGCTTGTCCCGGTGCTGCGCGAGCAGCTTCGCGCCGTGGCCCCCGAGCTCCCGAGAGTCTCCGTGCGCTCTCTGGAATCGGTCGTGGACGCCAGCCTGGGCCACACGAAGGTGCTGGGTTCGCTGCTGGTGGCCCTGGCGGTGCTGGGGCTGGTGCTCGCGGGCGTGGGGCTCTACGGCGTGTTGTCCTATTCGGTCAGTCAGCGGACGCGCGAGCTGGGCATCCGCATGGCATTGGGCGCGACCGGGCAATATCTGGTGTGGCGCGTGGTGGGGCAGGGGCTTCGGATGGCCGTGGCCGGCGTCCTCCTGGGGCTTGTCGGCGCCGCCGTGTTCGCGCGCAGCCTGTCCAGTGTCCTGTATGGCGTGAGCGCGTTCGACATCGTCACCTTCGCGGCCGTGCCCGTGCTGCTCGCCGCAGTGGCGTTGCTGGCCAGTTGGCTGCCCGCGCGCCGCGTCACCCGCGTGCCGCTGCACGAGGCGCTGCGCTCGGACGACTGAGGAAGTCTCCGGGACGTTCGATGCACGCTATCGGCGATTCGCGAGCCGGCTTAGGACTGGGGACAACCTGGCTGGAGGTGCCGCGCGATGAGGAAGGTGAGTCCCACCGGAAAGCCCGTGCCGGGAAACCGTGGTGCCCTGGTGGCAGTCTTGCAGCGGGACTTGTCGGGCACCCTCCGGATGGGGACCGTCTTCGGTGTCCTCGGGCTGGTGGCCGTCGTGGCTGGCTGGACGTCCATGGAGCAACTGATTGACGCCGGGCGTCGTGAGTTGGCGTATCGCGTGTTGCTCGTCTTCTTGGGGGTGCCCGCCATCATGGGTGGGCTGCTGTGCTGGTGGCTCGCGCCCCGCAAAACGCGCAGGCTCGTGCGAAGCGTGGAATCGGACGAGCGGACCCCGATGCTGATGTCGGTGGAGCGCAAGGTCTTCGGGAGTGGAAGCGACGAAATCGTCCACTTCGTGGCCACGCTGTACAGCCTGAGCGCCCATCATCTGGTGTTGAGGGACGTGCGCCTGCGCCACGGGAACAATTGCCTGGCGTATCCCTACGACGAAGGTGTCTCCAAGGTGCCGGTGGATGTCTATGGAAGGCCTGGCGAAGGGCCGGTCGTCATCGATGCGGGCTGGGGATTCCTGCTCCCCTCCAACCGGACCTATCCCTGGTTCTAGGAGCCCGCGGGCCCGCCTTCCTCAGTCGTACTTGAGCGCGATGATGGGGTCCACGCGCGAGGCACGCAGCGCGGGCACCCAGGTTGCCACCAGTCCCACGCCCAGCAGCACCAGCGGCGCGGCGACGAAGGACAGCGGGTCCAGGGCGCTGACGCCGTGGACGAAGCCGGACACCACCCGCGTCAGCGCCAGCGCACCCGCGCACCCCAGCACCACCCCGCCCGCCACCGAGCCCAGGCCCTGTCGGAGCACCAGCCTCACCACATCGCCCCGCGTAGCGCCGAGCGCCAGTCGCACGCCCATCTCCCGCGTCCGCTGGCTCACCAGATAGGACAACACGCCGTAGATGCCCACTGCGGCCAGCGCGAGCGCCAGCGCCGCCATCATCCCCAGCAACATCATGTTGAAGCGCTCGGAGCCGAGCGAGCGCGCGACGTGGTCCTCCAACTTCAGCGTCTCCATCACCGGTTGCTGCGCGTCCACCGCCCACACCTCGCGCTGGGCGGCCGTTACGATGTCCGCGTGGCCGCCCCTGGCGCGCACCAGCAGGTTCTGCGGAATCATCCGCACGATCATCGACGCGACGCCCTGCGACATCTGTCCCGGCGGCAGGTACAGCACCGGGGGAGCCTCGTCATTCAGGCCGTCCTCGCGCACGTCCCGCACCACGCCCACCACGACGCGGGGCACCACGTCCCGGAGGGACGGCACCGAATGCGCCACCCGGATGCGCTGGCCGAGGGGGTCCTCGCCCGGCCAGAACCTGCGCGCCGCCGTCTCGTTGATGACCACCACCGGCTCCGTGCCCGCCACGTCGTTCTCCGCCAGCAGCCGCCCGCGGACGAGGCCGATGCGCATCACACCGAAGTAGTCCGGCGTCACCGGGCGGTACTGCCCCCAGCCCGCGCCGGGGCCGTTGTCATCCCCCGTGTACTTGCCCTCGATGGAGAACGACATGCTGGGGCCCCGGTCCATGGGCAACGACGTGGCGAACCCGACCGCCTCCACGCCAGGCAACGACCGCACGCGCTCCACCACCTGCGTCTCGAAGCGCTCCAGTGCCTGCAACGTGCCGTAGCGTCCCTCCGGGAGCGACAGCCGCAGCACGTGGACGCCGTGCGGGTCGAAGCCCGGCTGCACGCGCTGGAGCGCGGAGAACCCGCGGATGAGCAGCGCCGCGCCCACCAGCAGCATCACCGCCAACGCCACCTGACCCACCACCAGGAACGCGCGCGTGCGCCCACCCCCTGGGCCCAGGGTCGCCCGCTGGCTGCCCTCGCGGAGCGCCATCTGGAGGTCCGTGCGCGACGCTTGCCACGCGGGCAACAGCCCGAACAACAGGCCCGTGAGGAGCGACGCGGCCAGCGAGAAGCCCAACACCGTGCCATCGATGCCCACCTGCGCGCCCGCGAGCCCTCCGTCCCCGGGCAGCAGACCCGAGGTGTCCGGCGCCAGCGACAACAACCCGGGCATCACCGCCATGGCCAACAGCACCCCGAGCCCTCCGCCGGCCACGGAGAGCAAGAGGCTCTCCGTGAGCATCTGCCGCGCGAGCCGCCCCGGCGCCGCGCCCAACGCCGCGCGCACCACCAGTTCGCGGTTGCGCGCCGCCGCCCGCGCGAGCTGGAGGTTTGCCAGGTTGACACATGCGATGAGCAACACCAGGCTCACCGCGCCCATCAGCACCCAGAGCGCCAACCGCGTGTCGCCCGCGAGGAACGCCCGCAGGTCCACCGGGGCGAACTCCTGGCCCTCATCAAGCAGGGCCGGGTTCTCCGCGCGCACGCGTCCCCCCAATGTCTCCAGCGCCGCCGCCGCGCCGTCGGTCGAGATGCCCGGGCGCAGCCTGCCGGTGACGAAGAGGAAGTGGGAGTTGGTCCGGTCCGTGAGGTCGAGCTGGAGCGGCGTCCACAGGTGCACGCCCGTGGGGTACGCGAACGACGCGGGCGCCACGCCCACCACCGTATAGGGCTCGTCGTTGAGGACGATGGAGCGGCCCACCACGTCCGGCGCGCCGCCGAAGCGCCGCCGCCACAGGCTCTCGCTGAGGACGACCACGCGAGGCCCGCCCACCACATCCTCCTCCGGCAGGAAGCCGCGTCCCAGCCTCGGCCTCACGCCGAAGGTCTCGAAGAAGTCCGCCGTCACGCGCATGCCCGGCAATCGCTCCGGCATGCCGTCGCCCACGGCGCTGAAGCCCGAAGGCAGCACCTCGTAGGCCGCGACGCGCGAGAAGGGCGACCCCTCCGCGGACATCCACACGTATCCGGCGATGGACTGCGACGCCGACCGCCCGTGGTCCTTGGTGACTCGCACCACCTGCATCAGCCGGTCTGGCTCCGGGTACGGCAGCGGCCGCAGCAGCACTCCGTTCACCACGCTGAAGATGGCCGTGTTCGCCCCGATGGCCAGGGCCAGCGTCAGGAGACAGACCAGCGTGAACCCACGATTCTTCAGCAAGAGCCGGAGAGAGAAACGGACATCCTCGATAAGGGCGGACACGGGGGAACCTCGGGGGGCGTGTGTTTGCCCTACGGCGCACGATGAGGGCCATTGCACTGGCGGCTGGACAAGCGGTGGACCCGCAACTTACCTGAGTGTGGCGCTTCCCTCTTCGCGGAAGAGGAAGGTCACCTTGCCATTCGGTTCGAGGAATGCCGCGTGTACGGCACTCAGGTCGCCACGGCCATGCGCGCGCAGGTGGCTGAGAAGCTCCTTGTGGGAGATGCGCGTCTTGCGCAGGTTGCCGTGCACCAGGGCAAGGTCGAAGCTTACGTAGCGGCTCAGCTCCTTGCGTCCAACCAACCGCAGGACGAACTGCACGAAGAGGAACACCAGCGAGACGCGGATGATGACCTCAAAGGGGTGCAGGTCCGGCACCCAGAGGCCATGCCAGTCAATAGGCTTCATGTTGGAATGCTGCCCACGCGCGCCCCCTCCGGTTGGCGTGGGAGCTCTCACCCAGACATCCCCAGGGCAGCCGGAGCGGGCAAGGACTCTCTCAAGGATGATGGGGGCGGGGGCTGATGCACGGGGAGAGACCATGGTCCAGAGGCTCAGCGAGGCGGTGCCCATCGAGCGCTGCGAGGTTTCTGCGTACGAGGTCCCAACGGACGCGCAGGAGGCGGACGGCACCATCGAGTGGGACAGCACGACGCTCGTGGTGGTGGAGTTGACGGCGGGAGGCACGCGCGGGCTCGGCTACACGTACGCGGACGCGTCGGCGGCGAGCCTCATCCGCTGCTCGCTCATCCGGGCGCTTGAGGGACACGACGTGATGGACGTGCCGGCGCGGATGCGCTCATTGCTGAGGCAGGTCCGCAACAAGGGGAGGCCGGGGCTGGTGGCCATGGCGCTCTCCGCGGTGGACGTGGCGTTGTGGGACACGAAGGCGCGCTTACTGGACGTGCCGCTGGTGCGGTTGCTGGGCGCCTCAAGGGATGCGGCACCTGTCTACGGCAGCGGGGGCTTTACCTCGTACTCCATCGAGCGGCTCCAGGCGCAGCTCGCCGGCTGGGTGGAGCAGGGGATTCCACGAGTGAAGATGAAGGTGGGCAGCCACCCCGAGGAGGACCCAGCCCGGGTGGAGGCCGCGCGGCGCGCCATCGGGCCACGCGCGGAGCTCTTCGTGGATGGCAACGGTGCATACACGGTGCCGCAGGCCCTCTTGCTCGCGGAGCGCTTCGTAGCGCACGGCGTCTCCTGGTTCGAAGAGCCCGTCTCCAGTGATGACCTGGAGGGGCTCCACCGCCTGCGAGCTCGCGTCCCCGCCGGCATGGCCGTGGCGGCGGGCGAGTATGGGGACAGCGGCCTCTACTTCCGGCGCATGCTGGAGGCAGGCGCGGTGGATGTTCTCCAGGCGGACGCCACGCGCTGCCTGGGCATCAGCGGGTTCCTTCAGGCAGACGCGCTGTGCGATGCGTTCGGCGTGCCTCTCTCTGCCCACTGCGCCCCCGCGCTCCATGCCCATGTGGCGTGCGCGGCGCGGCGACTGGTGCACATCGAGTACTTTCACGACCACGCACGTTTGGAGCGGATGCTCTTCGACGGCGTGGCTTCGGTCAGGCATGGGACGCTCGCGCCGGACCTGTCACGTCCGGGCCTGGGGCTGGAGTTGAAGCGGGCGGACGCGGCCCGCTACGAGGTGGGCGCCCCCTCCTGAGGCACGTCATCCTGGGCGGGCTGCTCGACGCTCTCTACCCGCTGTAGACACGGCTCAGACGGCGCCGTGGTGCCGGACGGGCGCGCGAGGTGCTCAGCCGCCGCAGGCCCAGGAGCAGCAGGCCCCCCAGCACCACCGCGGTGCGTGGGCGCCGAAGCGGCGGCCGCCCCAGCCCCTTCGTCACCCAGCCGCGCTCGGGGAAATCGCCCGAGGGGCCCGTGCTCCCGTACGCCTTGGCCATCTGCACCACCTGCGCGATGTGCAGCGCCCGGCGGTTCGTGTTCTGCGCAATCTGCTCCCGGCAACTGAAGCCGTCGGCGATGACGAGCGCGTCCCGGGGCGTGGCGCGCACCTT
The DNA here is from genome assembly GCF_006518205.1 of Myxococcus sp. CA005. Taxonomy (NCBI): domain Bacteria; kingdom Pseudomonadati; phylum Myxococcota; class Myxococcia; order Myxococcales; family Myxococcaceae; genus Myxococcus; species Myxococcus sp. CA005. The sequence goes on from NZ_SRLV01000004.1 coordinate 139,498, forward strand.
GGGCAGCAGCACGCGCTCGCCCACCTGCTGGGAGACCGTGAACTTCTCTCCAGCTTCAAAGCCGAACGAGCCCGCCATGCCGCAGCAGCCCGTCTCCGGGAATTCGTAATCCAGCCCCAGCTTGTCGAGCACGGCCTTCTCGTCCGTCATCTGGAAGAGTGACTTGTGATGGCAGTGGCCGTGCACCACCGCCTTCTTCGCCATGTGGGGCAGGGGCACGTCCTTCGCGTACCGGGTGAGGAACTCGCTGAAGAGGAACGTCTGACGGCGGAGCTGTGTGGCGAGCTCCCAATCCGGGAAGAGGTTGCGCAGCTCATCTCGAAAGACGGACACGCAGCTCGGCTCCAGACCCACCAGTGGCACGCCCGCCTCAATCTCCCGGCGGAGGCTCTCCAGCGTGCGTCGCAGCATCCACTTCGCCGTCGTCAGCATGCCGAAGTCGTAGAGCGGCCGGCCGCAGCACAGGAACCCCTGGGGAACCACCACCTCGAAGCCCGCGTCCTCCAGCACGTCCAGCGCCGCTGCCGCCGTCTCCGGAAAGAAGTGGTTGTTGAAGGTGTCCGGCCACAGCATCACCCGCTGGTGGCCATGCTGGTTCGACACCGGCCGGCGCGCCACCCATCGCTGGAAGGACTCGGGCGCGAAGCGCGGCATCTTCCGCTGCGTCGACATGCCGGCCAGCCTCTGGAGCAGCATACGGGTCGGTGGGAAACCGGTGAGGACATTCACCAGTCGAGGGGCCCGCATGGCTGCGCGGGCCCAGAGCATGATGAGGCCCATGGCGTAGGCGGGCCGCGGGCGCAGGTGCCCCTGGTAGTAGTGCGACAAGAACTCCGCCTTGTACGTCGCCAGGTCCACCTGCACCGGGCAGTCGCCCTTGCAGCCCTTGCACGCCAGGCACAGATCCAGTGACTCCTTCACCTTGTCGTCGCGCCAGCCGTTCTTGATGACCTCGCCCTGGAGCATCTCGAAGAGCAGGTGGGCGCGGCCGCGCGTGGTGTGCTTCTCCTCCTTCGTCACCATGTAGCTGGGGCACATGGTGCCGCCGCCGTCCCGCCGGCACTTGCCCACGCCCACGCAGCGCTCGGTGGCCCGGTACAGCAGGCCGTCGTCGTCCGGGTACTTGAAGTGCGTCCGCGGCTTCCAGGTGCGCGCCCGGAAGTCCCGGCCCAGGCGCAACTCCTGGTCGATGGGGTTCGGGTCCACCACCTTGCCCGGGTTCATCTTCCCCTGCGGATCCCAGATGCTCTTGAACTCGCGGAAGGCCTGCACCAGCTCCAGGCCAAACATGCGCGGGAGGAACTCGGCGCGTGACTGGCCATCGCCGTGTTCGCCGGACATCGAGCCTCCCATGGACACGCAGAGGTCCACCGCTTCCTCGATGAAGGCGCGGTACTGCTGGATGCCTCTGGATGAGGTGAGGTCGAAGTCGATGCGCGTATGGACGCACGCCTGGCCGAAGTGGCCATAGAGCGAAGCATCATACCCGTACTTGTCGTACAGCTTGCGCAGGGCGCGCAGGTAGGCCCCCAGCTTCTCGGGAGGCACCGCTGAGTCCTCCCAACCGGGACCGGAGTCTGGCTTGCCTGGCACTCGCGCGGTGGCGCCCAGTCCCGCCTCGCGAACCTTCCACGCGTGTTCGATGTGTTCCCTGTCCGAAAACAGCCGCATGTCCACGGGAGCGCCGCGGCCCGTGCGCAGCGCATCCATCAGCTCGCGGGCTCGCTCGAGTGCCTCCTCCCGCGTGTCGCCGCCGAGCTCGAGCATGAGGTAGCCCTGGCCCTGTGGGAGGATGTCGAGGAACTCGGCGTGCGAGCTCATGGGATGGAGGGACTCCATCTGGCTGGTGCGGCCCTTCAGGACGACGTTGTGGATGAGTTCGTCATCCAGCCCCTCCAGCGCGAGCGGGTGGAAGCGCTCGGCGAGCTCATGGGCGTGGTCTCCGGCGATGTAGATGTCCGGATAGCCGAGCATCACCACCACCCGGTGCGGCGGGCTGGGCACGAGCTTCAACGTCGCCTCCAGGATGGTGACGCACGTGCCCTCGGTGCCCACCAGGGCGCGCGCCACGTCGAAGCCGTGCTCGGGAAGAAGTGCGTCGAGGTTGTAGCCGGAGATGCGCCTCGGAATCGGCGGGTAGCGGCGCCGAATCTCCTCCGCGTACCTGTCTCTCAGCTCGCGCAGCTTGCGGTAGATGTCCCCGCGCCGGCCGCCGGCGCGGATGAGGGCTTCCAGCTCCGCGTCGCTGGTGGGACCCACCTTCAGGCGCAGGCCGTCATGGGTGAGCACGTCCAGCGCCCGCACGTTGTGCGAGACGGGGCCGGCCATCTGGGCATGAGAGCCGCACGAGTTGTTGCCCAGCATGCCGCCGAGGGTGCAGTGGTTGTGCGTGGCGGGATCCGGGCCGAAGGTGAGGTGGTACTGCTCGGCCGTGTCGCGCAGGTGGTCCAGGATGGTGCCGGGCTGAACGCGGGCCGTCTTCGTGCCGGGATCCACCTCCAGCACCCGGCCCAGATACTTCGTCCAGTCGATGACGACGGCCACGTTGCAGCACTGGCCGGCGAGGCTCGTGCCTCCGCCGCGCGACAGCAAGGGGGCGTCGTATTCACGGCAGGCACGCACGGTGGCGAGGACGTCGTCGAGGCTGCGGGGGACGACGACACCTAGGGGGACCTGCCGGTAGTTGGAGGCGTCCGTGGCGTAGAGCGCACGGCTCCCATTGTCGAAGCGGACCTCGCCCTCCACGGAGCGGCGCAGCGCTGCCTCCAGCCCTTGGACGTCCACGGCGACGTCACCGCCCTGTGTGCCTGGGAGCGGATGGGCGGCGGGCCGCTTGCGCGAGAGCCGCGAGAGGGTGCGTTGGATGGCGTCCGTAGAGCGCATTATGGGTTCCTCTCCCGTTCAGGTGCGTGCCCGAGGCGGAGGCACGCAGAGAACCTGCGCACCGCGCGCGCGGCACGGACATGCCGGGGCGGCGCGGCGCACGTCTTCCCGCCTCGTCTGGTACGGCTGGGACGAGGGCCCCCGGGCGGGACTGCCGCGTGCCGGTTCCCCGCATCTCCAGGGGATGCCCAGCTTCGAGAGGCACCCCTTCGCTCCCAGCCCCGAGGAGTTTCAATGAGCGCCACCGTCGCCGATTATCTGCTCTACCGCCTGACCCAGTGGGGCATCCGCCGGCTCTATGGCTATCCGGGCGATGGCATCAACGGCATCATCGGCGCGCTGGGGCGTACCACCGAGCTCCGGTTCATCCAGGCGCGCCACGAGGAGATGGCCGCCTTCATGGCGTGCGCGCACGCGAAGTTCACGGGAGAGGTGGGCGTTTGTCTGGCTACCTCCGGCCCCGGTGCCATCCACCTGCTCAATGGGCTCTACGACGCCAAGCTGGACCACCAGCCCGTGGTGGCCATTGTCGGCCAGCAGGCACGCTCGGCCCTGGGCGGCCATTACCAGCAGGAGGTGGACCTCACCACGCTCTTCAAGGACGTGGCCAGCGAGTACGTCACCATGGTGACGAAGACCTCCGCCGTCCGCCACGCCATCGACCGGGCAGTGCGAATCGCGCTGAACCAACGCTCTGTGACGTGCGTCATCATCCCGAACGACTTGCAGGAGCTGGAGTACCAGAAGCCTCCGCGGAAACACGGCACCGTCCACTCCAGCGTGGACTTCAGCCCGCCGTACGTCATTCCCCAGGAGAAGGACCTGCGCCGCGCCGCCGCCGTGCTCAATGCCGGCAAGAAGGTGTCCATCCTCATCGGCGCGGGTGCGATGAACGCCGCCAACGAGGTGGTGGAGGTGGCCGACCTGTTGGGCGCTGGGGTGGCCAAAGCGCTGCTGGGCAAGGCGGTGCTGCCGGACGCGCTGCCGTTCGTGACGGGCGCCATCGGCCTGCTGGGGACGAAGCCCTCGTGGGACATGATGATGGACTGCGACACGCTGCTGATGGTGGGCACGAGCTTCCCGTACTCGGAGTTGCTCCCACCAGAGGGCCAGGCGCGCGGCGTGCAGATCGACATCGACGGTCGCATGCTCGCCATCCGCTACCCCATGGAGGTGGCGCTCGCGGGGGACAGCAAGGAGACGCTGCGCGCGCTGATTCCCATGCTTCAGCGCAAGCAGGACCGGAGCTGGCGCGAGCAGCTCGAGAAGGGCATCCGCCAGTGGTGGAAGATGCTGGAGGCGCAGGCGATGAATTCGGCCGACCCCATCAACCCCCAGCGCGTCTTCTGGGAGCTGAGCCCCAAGCTGCCCGACGGCGTCATTCTGACCGCGGACTCGGGCTCGGGGACGAACTGGTTCGCTCGCGACTTGAAGATGCGCAAGGGGATGCTGGCGTCGCTGTCGGGCAACCTCGCCACCATGGGCTGCGGCATGCCGTACGCGATTGGGGCGAAGTTCGCATTCCCACACCGGCCGGTGCTCGCCATGGTGGGTGACGGCGCGATGCAGATGAACGGCAACGCGGAGCTCGTCACCGTGGCGAAGTACTGGAAGGAGTGGAAGGACCCGCGCTTCATCGTCCTGGTGCTCAACAACCGCGACCTCAACCAGGTGACGTGGGAGCAGCGTGTCATGGCCGGTGACCCGAAGACGCCGGCCACGCAGACGCTGCCGGACTTCCCCTACGCGCGCTACGCGGAGTCGCTGGGCCTGCGCGGCGTGCGTGTGGACCGCCCCGAGCAGATTGCCCGCGCCTGGGACGAGGCGCTCTCCGCGAACAGGCCCGTGCTGTTGGAGGCCTACACGGACCCCGACGTACCGCCGCTGCCGCCGCACATCACCTTCGAGCAGGCCCGGAACTTCGCAGCGGCGCTCCTGGAAGGGGACGAGGACGCGCCGGGCGTCATCAAGCAATCCCTCAAGGGCATGGTGGACAAGCTCCTCCCGCACAAGGGGTAGCGGCCGGAAGGGCCGTCGCAACACGTCGCAGGCAGGACCTCTCAGGTTTCATCCGTGGTGAAATGAAACGGGGCCCGACGCGAAATCACCGCGTCGGGCCCCGGAGGATGACGCGCCTTGGGCGGCGCGAGTGACTCAGTTGTAGGTGGCGGTGTAGGTGCCGGCCAGCGCGCCGTCGATGAAGGCGAAGTCCACGCCCTTGATGGTGCGCGTCACCGTCGTCACAGCGGAGCCCGCGCGGGTGACGGACAGCAGCGTGCGGCCCGTCGTGGTGCGGGTGGGCACCATGAGGGACAGGTTGCGCGCGGGGCTCGTGAGGTTGAAGGTGAGCACCGTGCCGGTGAAGGCCACGGTGGACACCTGGGTGGCCTCGCGGGCATCGAGCCACTCCAGCAACTGCTTCGCGGTGATGACCGGCACGCCGTCACGCTTGGCGGACGCGATGATGGCGGCCGAGCCGGAGGCGCCGGCCGATGGCTGCGAGTCGACGTGCATGTTGGCGTTGAAGGCGCCGTAGTAGCCCGTGGGCCCCAGCGCGTTGTCCAGCAGCGTGTCGATGTGCAGCGGGTAGGACTGGCCGGACTCGTCCGTCATCTGCGTGGCGAGCTGGTAGACGTCCAGCGGAGTGCCGTCCAGGTCCGCGAAGCGCATGGCCAGGCCGGAGCCAGTGAACATACCCGGGCGGTCCTGCACCCAGTAGTCGGGCCAGTAATAGTAGTTGGTGTCCAGGCGGATGCCGTGCAGGCGCGACACCTTGGGCTGGGTGGACCAGTCGCTGAACGCGATGCAGTGCGTGCGGTTGGTGACGGGCGCGGGGACAGCGGGGAAGGCGGACGCGAAGCTGGCGAGCTGTGGGGTGAAGAAGTTCGGGTCCAGCGTGTTGGCCGTGTAGTCCGCGCAGCCGGTGTTGATGTGCAGGGCGTACTCGAAGCCCTGGGCCACGTAGGTGTTGGCCTGGGTGGCGCTCAGGCCGCCCACGTAGTCGTAGATGGTGCCTCGGATGCACTCCCAGTCGTCCACGCTGCATCCGGTGGGGCTGTCCGCGAGGTACTGGTTCCAGCGCTGGGTGGTGGCGCCACCCGGGTGTCCGTCGCCCGTCATCACCACGACGGCCTTCTTGGCGCTGGGGAAGTACCAGAGGCGCGGCAGCGGCGTGGTGCTCGTCTGGTGCAGCACGTTGGCGAGCAGGCGCTGCTGCTCGTCCGCCTGGGGAATCTGGACCTTGGCCAGGTTCACCCAGTCCGGCTGCGGGTCGAAGGACGCGTTGCCGTAGAACATGTCGTTGGCGCGCGCGCCCGGGCCAATGGAGGAGCCGTCCCGGTTCTGTCCCTGCCAGGCCGGGTTTCCCTGCCGCGTGTAGATGACGGACTTCGCCAGGTCATACATGAAGGCGGTGGCGGTGCCGCTGCCCACGGTGCGCTGGCTGACGGCGGTGAACGTCGTCGCGGTGGTGGCATCCGAGTAGAGCGTGGCGACGGTGCGCGTGCCGGTGACGACGGTGCGCTTGTCCGCGAGCCCGTGGTACTGCATCGTCTCCGCGGTGATGCCCGTGCCCGGGGCCTGGGTGTCGTTGACCAGGATGTAGCCATTGGCCTGCGTGCCCTGAGAGGCATTGAGCCCGAGCAGCGACTGGAGGTTCGCCGCGGGCCGCAGGGCGATGAGGCTGCCGCCAGCGGTGACCCAGTGGGTGATGAGCGTCACCTGGGCCGCGCTCAGCGTCTGCTCGCCGAGCACCAGCACTTTGTAGTCATCAAGGGAGACGGAGACGCCCAGGTTGCCGGCGTCGGTGGTGGCGAAGGCGGCGATGCCCTCGGCCTCCAGGATTTCGCGAAGGTAGTCGGTGAAGGGGTTGCCGGGAGCAGTGGCCACCAGCACGGGGCCCGCGCCGTGGACGCCCGGACGGGGCGGCGGTCCGTAGGTCTCGAAGACGACGTCCACCCAGTAGTTGGAGTTCTGGTGGCTGCCGTTGGGGAACGTGGAGGTGGAGGCATAGGCGAAGACGCCGTTGCCGCCTGATGTGGTGGCGCCAGGCAGGGCGTGCAGCGGAGGGGCATCCACTCCGGTGGCCAGGCCGTTGCTGTCGAACGAGTAGCCGCCGAGCGGCGCGAAGTACGACGCCACGTAGGTGGTGCCGGCGGTGATGGCGACGGGAGAGGAGAACGTCACCTCCTGCCAGCCGACGGCCGTTTCGTTGGTGAAGGTGGCGGAGGCGAGCGGCTGGCCCGTGGCGCTCCACAGATTGCCCACGTGGGTGCCGTTGTTGCCGCTGCCCTTGTAGAAGCGCACGCCCGTCACCTGTCCGTCCACATCCGAGCGGAACTTCACGCCCACTTCGATGGCGGCGGTGTCAGAAGCGGTGGCGGTGCCGGGCGTAGCGGTGGGGGCGAAGATGCGGAAGGTGTTGTCCGGGGGCTGTGTCGGGGGCGGTGCGCCGGTGGCCTGGAAGACGACGTCCACCCAGTAATTGGAGTTGCCGAAGCTGTTGATGGGGAAGGAGCCCGCGGCGCCGTAGGTGAAGACGCCGTTGCCGCCGCTGGTGCTGCCGGGCAGCGCGAAGAGGGGCGGGGTGTCCTGGCCGCTGGCGAGGCCACCGTTGTCGAAGGCGTACGAGCCGACGGGGGCGTGGTACGAGGCGACGTAGGTGGTGTTGGCGGCGATGGCGACAGGGGTGGAGAACGTCACCTCCTGCCAGCCGGTGGCCGTCTCGGAGGTGAAGGTGGCGAAGGCCAGGCGCTGCCCGTTGGCGCTCCAGAGACTTCCCACGTGGGTGCCGGTGTTGGCGGCGCCCTTGTAGAAGCGCACGCCCAGAACGTTGCCGCTCACGTTCGTCTTGAACTTCACGCCCAGCTCCACGGGGTCGGAGTCATTGGTGACGGAGGCGACTGCGGGCATGGCGGTGACAGGCCACAGGGTGACGGGCTCCGCCGGGCGGAAGACGACGTCCACCCAGTAGTTGGAGTCGCCGAAGCTGGTGCTGGGGAAGGAGCCCGCGGCGCCGTAGGTGAAGACGCCGTTGCCGCCGCTGGTGGCGCCCGCGAGCGCATGGAGGGGAGGGGCGTCCACGGCCGAGGCCAGTCCCGCGCTGGTGAAGCCGTAGGCGCCGCCAGGCGCGTGGTACGAGGCGACGTACGTGGTGTTGGCACTGATGCGCACGGGCGTGGAGAACATCACCTCCTGCCAGCCGGTGGCCGTCTCGGACGTGAAGGTGGCGAAGGCGAGGCGCGCGCCAGCGGCACTCCAGAGACTTCCCACGTGGGTGCCGGTGTTGGCGGGGCCCTTGTAGAAGCGGATGCCGAGGATGTCTCCCTCGATGTCGGACTGGAACTTCACGCCCAACTCCACCGGGGCGAAGTCATTGGTGACAGAGGGGACGGCCGGGGTGGAGGTGGGGGCGAACAGCGTGTACGTCGGCTGGGCGCGCGCGGCGGTGGGCAGCGCGAGCAAGACGGCCGCGAGCAGCGCCAGCGCGTGGGCGCGTGGCGGCCTCGCGACCCAGTTGGGCCGTGGCTTCGAAGGTGTCATTCGGACTTTTCCTTGGGGGGATGGCACGACGAGACAGAGCAGCGGCGGCATCTTGCTGTCTGTCCCTGACGTGGACAATGACGCGAGACGTAGGTCCGCGAGTCATTGCCGCATGCCGCGATTTTTGGCTTCCTGGCGGTCAGACTGTTCCGGTGTCTGTTGTCCTCGGTCGTGATGGGGGCCTTGATGCACTGCATGGCGTTGCATTGACGCATCCATATTGCAGCGACCAGGTTGGGGAAGCGCAGATGCGCTGCGGCTGGTATGAAGGGGGATGTTCCATTTTTTAGCAACGAGGGTTGTCCAGCTCGACGAAATCAAGGTCCGCTTCGAGGCCGCGAACGAAGCGGAGACCTTCGGCTGGTTCGTCGAGCACTTCGAGCGGATTCAGGATCGCGCCCAGCAGCAGAATCAGCCCGCTGTCGAGATCCATCTGGCGACTGGGCTCGTGCGTGCCGACACGCTCGCCCCTGCGTCTCCGTGGATTCTCGTTGTCGATGGAGATCTCGAGGTAGCGAGTGACATCGACCTGTCGACCCAGCCTTACGACATCAGTTTGTTCGTGGTGCTCGGCAGCGTGCATTCGAAGAACCTGCGCTTCAGCGGAAGCGCGTGCTGCTACGTGACGAAGTCGGTCGAGCTTGCGGGCGGCTGCTTCGGAGATCACGGCGACGAGGCGGCCGAACTCCACACCATCCGTCTGAAGGCGCGCGTATTGATGCTCGACGGCAACACCGGAGTGAACGCTCAGCATCTCGATGCGGTGGTGTTCGCAAGCAAGGGCTGGGGCCTGCCTCGACACTTCACCGACGATGACGTGACCGCAGATTTCTTCGTCGCCGAGGCGCTGGACGAGGACGGTGGAATTGACGAGGGTGCGGTGTGGGAGTTGATGACGAGCGGGAAGGACCCGTTTCAGCCCGGAGCACTGGCGGCGCTCAGCGCGAGGCGCGTCGATGCCGAGACGCGACTCAAGCCTCAATGAGTCGTGCCGAAGCTCCGCAACGCGTTGTCGGCGAGCTGATCGCGGCCCAAGCTCGGCCTCTCCGTCTCGGGAGGCGACAACACGGCCCGGCCGGTCAGCCGAGGCGGCAACCTTCCTGACACAGGGGGCATCAGAGCGCCGCGAAGATGTCGCCGAGGGTGGCGAGCATCGACTTCGAGTCCCGCACCTGGAACGTCGCCGCCTGGACGCTCGCGGATTCGATGCGGTCGACGCGGAGCATGCGCACCGCTCCGCGCAGGTGGTCCCAGACGAGCAGGTACCACGCGGGCCAGCTCAGCAGCAGGTAGTGCGGCTCCACGATGCGCACCGTGCGCACGTCGTTCGAGCGGTACGTCAGCTCCAGGGCGTGCTGCTCGAAGAAGGACTCCTGGAGGGGACGTAGCACCGCCGCTCGGGGAGGCTTCCAGGTCGCGGTGACGTTCCGTGAAGTGGGGCCGACGAGGATGCGACGGCGCAGCTTGCCGACGCGTGCGCGCTCCTCCGGTGGGAACGAGGCGGCGAGCTTTTGACGCAGGCTCTTGAGTGTCGAGAGCAGGAGCGGAGACTCGAGTCGCTCGGCGAGCGCCAGGGCGAGCAGGAGGTCAAGCAGCTCCTGGGCGCTGAGCTGCACGCGCCCGAGCCCCGTTCGGGGCGGTACCCGAATGCCGCCGCCTCGGCCTGCGTCCGACTCGATGGGGACGCCGCGGGCGGAAAGCCGGGACAAATCCCGTCGAACGGTACGCACGCAGACGCGGAGCTCCTCCGCCAGCTCCGGGGCTGTCCAGGACGGCCGGGAGGCGAGGAGGCCCAGGACACGGTCCAGGCGGTCGGTGACGGGCTCACGCTTCAAACGTGACTCATTCTGTCATGTTCTGGGGCCATGGTCATGGGGTCGCGAACGGGCGCGGCCAGGACACGAGAGAGCCCCATGAACACCTTGCGCGGATTGTGCACCTTCAACCTCTGGGCGGATGACCTTCGGGCGGCGACGCGCTGGTACGCGGAGCAGCTCGGCGTGGAGCCTTACTTCAGCAGCGAGGCCGCCGGACGTGGTCTCGGGTATGTCGAGTTCCGCATCGGCGACTACCAGCATGAGCTGGGTATCATCGACCGGCGATTTGCTCCGCCGGGGCTCGCCACGGCTCGGGGCGGTACGGTCGCCTACTGGCATGTCGACGACATCGCCGCCACGCTCGATCAGTTGCTCTCACTGGGGGCCCAGCTCCTCGAGGGCGTCACCGAGCGTGGCCCCGGCTTCGTCACGGCGTCGGTCATCGACCCATTCGGGAACGTGCTGGGCGTCATGTTCAACCGTCACTACCTGGACGTCCTGGGAGGTGCCCGTGGCCAGCGTTAGGCAGGAGGGGCGTGGGGGCGCGGCATGGATGCGCCGGTGATTGCGTTCCGGGGTGCGGCGGAGTTCGAGGCCTGGCTCCATGCGCATGCCGATGCTCCTTCTGGCGTCTGGTTGAAGCTCGCGAAGAAGGGGACGGACATCCCGTCGCTCACCGATGACGAGGCGGTCGACGTGGGGCTCTGCTTTGGATGGATTTCGGGGCAACGGAGGTCGCTCGATGCGCGCTTCTATCTGCAGAAGTACGTCCCGCGCCGGCCGCGCAGCCGCTGGTCCTGTGTGAATGTGAGGAAGGTCGAGGCGCTGCTACGCGCGGGCAGGATGCGGCCCTCGGGGCTCGCCGAGGTCGAGGCCGCCAAGGCCGATGGACGCTGGGCCGCGGCCTACGCGTCCCAGAAGAACGCCACGGTGCCGGAGGACCTGACGGTGGCGCTGTCTGCGAGCCCGCGTGCCGCGCGGGCGTTCGAGGCGCTTGGCAAGACGCGGCGGTACGGGCTCATCCTCAAGGTGATGACAGCGCGTACCGAGAAAGGGCGCGCGAGTCAGGTCCGCCGTGTCGTCGCGGAGCTGGACGCGGCGGCGGATTGAGCGCGGGTGGGGCACCCTGGGGGCACATGCTGCCCACCAGGGGCAATCCGCTCACGGGCGCGAGCGGCTCCGCTCCTGGATGAAGCGCTCGAGGTCCTCGTCCTGCCCCAGATGGCGGAGCGCGCGCGCCTGGTGGCCCGCGTGGCGAAAGCCGGCCTTCTCCAGCACACGCCGGGAGCCGGGGTTGCGGGAGAAACAACTGGCATGGAGGGATTCCAGCCCGAGCGTTTCGAAGCCGTAGCGGACCAGGGTCTGGGCTGCCTCCGTCCCAAAGCCCTGTCCCCAGTACGCGCGGCCGAGCCAGTATGAGAGCTCGGCCGTGCGAGGGCGCTCCTCGTCGGCCTCCACCAGCCCGGCCAGGCCCATGAACTCGCCAGACTCGGAATGGCCGAGCGCGAAGACATGCGAACGTGCATCCAGCGAGGCAATCCAGGCTTCCGCCATGCCGTCCTCGAACGGATGTGGGATTCCCGCCGCGTTCGCCGCCACCTCGCGGTCACCCGCCAGGCGCTGAATGGCGCGGGCGTCGTCAGGGAGGAGGGGACGGAGAATCATCCGGGCACTCACGAGGGCTCCCTCCCCGCGCTCAGGGGCGAGCGCGCGCCGGATGACAGGGCGCAGGTCGGCCGCACCGAGCGCGTCCAGGGCAAGCTCCCATCGGCCCTCGGCGCAGAGCCCGCTCAGGCCGCCGTCGTCATAGGCCCGCAGGGCCACCGTCCGCAGCGCTTCGCGAACCGCCTCGGCGACCGCGTGCCCTGCTTCGTCACAACGCTTGCAATCGAGCTCAACACCGAGGCGGCTGCGCCTCCCGTCCTCGGAGAGGACCCAGGGGCGCACCATCCAGGGCGGGTCATGGCGCATGTGCTGCCGGTGGCCACACTTGAGGTCAGCCACCCAGTGGTCTTCCCGGTCGAGGTGGAAGCCTGTGATTTTCTGCTTCATGGGTCCCTGTGTCGTTGGAGGCGGGTGACACGATAGGGATGGAGTCGCGGCGAGTGGAAGCGCCGCGACAACGTCGCAAGACCTTCTCTGGAAATGCCAGCTTGCGGCTCAGGGGCGGACGACGCAGCGGAACCCGATGTGCGACGTGCCGCTGTCCACGGCCTGCGGTGAGCGCGCCGCCGGGCGGTAGCGCAGGCAGTAGTTCGGCGCGCACAGGTGGCTGCCGCCCTTGAGGACGCGCCGGGGAATCTTCACCTTCGGCAGGCACGGGTCCAGGCTGCGATCCGACGTGGCCGGTCCCCGTGGATTGACGGGGATGCAGCAGGGCTTTCCGCCATTCCCCTCGTGCCGCTCCTGGTACCAGTCCGAGGTCCACTCCCACACGTTGCCGGCCATGTCGAAGAGGCCGTAGGCGTTCGGTGGGAAGTTGCCCACCGGGGACGTGCCCTCGAAGCCATCCGTGTTCAGGTTCTGCCAGGGGAACTCCCCCTGCCAGGTGTTGGCCATCAGCTTGCCACCCGGCGCGAACTCGTCGCCCCAGACGTAGACCTTCCGGTCCAGGCCTCCGCGCGCGGCGTACTCCCATTCCGCCTCGGTGGGCAGCGTCTTGCCCGCCCAGAGCGCATAGGCGAGCGCGTCCTCGAAGCAGACGTGAACCACCGGGTATTGTTCGCGCCCCTGCCAGGTGCTGCCCGCGCCTTCGGGGTACTTCCAGCAGGCGCCCGCCGTATAGAACCACCACTGCGTCAGGTCGCGCAGGTCCACGCGAGCGAGCGTCTTCTTGAAGACGAGCGAGCCCGGGACGAGCAGCGCTGGATTCGCGCCGGGAAAGTCGTCGGGGTTCAAGGGGCGCTCGGCCACGGTGACGTAGCCGGTGGCCTCCACGAAGCGCGCGAAGTCCGCGTTCGTCACCAGTTGGCTGTCCATCCAGAAGTCCGTCACCGTCACCTGGTGCGTCGGCCGCTCCTCCGGATAGTGATGGTCCGAGCCCATCCAGAACGTCCCACCGGGGATGTAGACCATGCCCGGCAGCGAGCGGGCTTCCTGCCCCGCGCCGTCCTCGAGGGGCCGGCCGCCCTGGGCCGGGACTTCGTCGATGACGTCGATGCTCATGTGCGTGCCTCCTTCCCTGCGAGAACGGAGGGGCGCGCCGTGCCCCGGTAGCAAACGTGGGGGGCCACGCGGCACGGAACAATCCGGCCCTCAGGGGTAGGCCTCGTGTCCGCGCCTGCTCCTGCCGGTCGTCGCCCGGCCGGGGGGCGCTTGTGGGTTCCTGGACGCAGCCCCACCGTGGAGACGGCGCCCTCATGGACCCGCACTCGACGATTGCCGAATTCTCCCTGGTGAAGGGCGGGCTGCTCTTCGAGACCGAGCGCCGGCTCCGGCGGGGTCCGCGCAAGCGTTATGACCCCGTGTTGCGGGCGCTGGCCTTCTCGGCGATCGGCTGGCTGCCCTTGCTGATCTTCACGCTGCCTTCGGGTGGGCCGACCGTGGGCTCCCTGTTCATGGAACTCCAGGTCCATGCGCAGTTGCTGGTGGCGCTGCCCGTGCTCCTCGCCGCGGAGCCCTACATCGACGGCCGCCTGGCTTTCGCGGTCCGCCAGTTCCTCAATTCGAACCTGGTGGCGACGGACGGCCTCCGGACGTTCGAAGCGGATGCCCGGCGCGCCATGCACTGGCGGGACAGCTATATCGTGGAGGCGCTGCTGCTCATCCTGGCGTATGCCCTCACGTTCATCACCCCGGCCGACGCCACCCGGTCGTGGACCCTCAGCGGCGATGGGTTCTCCATGGCGGGGTGGTGGAACCTCGCCGTGAGCCAACCCCTGTTCCGTTTCCTGGCGCTCCGGTGGCTATGGCGTGGCGTCGTGTGGAGCGCCTTCCTGCTGCGTGTGTCACGTCTGCCGTTGACCCTGGTTCCGACACATCCGGACATGATGGGCGGGCTCGGGTTCCTGCCTGTCTGCCAGGCCTGTTTTTCGCCCGTGGTGTTCTCCCTGGCCGTGGTGGTGGCGGCATACACGTCCCGGGTGGAGCCCAAGGACCTGTCGGCCAACCCCGCGGCCTACGTGATTCCGCTGGTGGTCATCGCGGCCGGCGCGGTGGTGCTGGTGTTCGCGCCGATGAGCTTCTTCGTGCCCCAGCTCGTGCGGGCGAAGCGGATCGGTGACGAGGACTTCTCGAAGGTCGCGGCCAAGCACTCGCGGCAGTTCGAACACAAGTGGTTCCGGGGCGGACCGGAGCCGGAGCTGCTGGGCGCGCCGGAGATGTCCTCGCTGGCGGACATCGGCACGGCCTTCACGCTGGAGCGGAGGATGCGCCTGTTGCCCTGGGACAAGATGGCCCTGCTGGCCGTGGTGGGGGCGGCGCTGGCGCCACTGGTCATGTTGCTGGTGATGGACCGGCAGTTCATCTCCGTCCTCAAGTTCATCCACGAGGGCTTGAGGTGACGCGGGCCCGGAGGGCTCCGGGCCCGGTCATGCCGATGCGCTCAGAACGTGGCGCCGACGTTCAGCGTGGCGTTGTAGCTGGAGCCTCCCGCGAACGTGACGTCTTTCACGGGTTGGTTCTCTGCGGGCGGCAGCGTGGGGACGAGCTCCTGGTTGAAGAGGAGGTTGTAGTTGGCCCGCACGTCCGCGGTGAAGGAGCCGGTGTAGAAGCGCAGCCCCGCGCCCAGCGGTACGGCGCCAGCGGTGTCGTCGCGGTAGCCCAGCGCTTCCGCGCCGCGGCGGACGTTGTACCAGTTCATGCCGAGGCCGCCGAGGAGGTACGGCTGCACGGGGGTCGCCGTCAGGCCGATGGTGGCCACGGCCTGGCCTCCGTTGCGGACGATGTCCGGGTTTCGAGCCAGGTCCTCCAGGCCGCGCCGGTCGAGCTTGTTGATGGCGCCGGTGTAGCCCAGCTCGATGCCCAGCACGGTGGACGGTTTGAGCGTGGCCGTGGCGCCGTACGCCGCGCCCGGATCGATTCGGGGGGCCAGCCCACCGCTGTAGCCCTCCACGCCACCGCCCACGGTGACGGTGAGCCCGCGCATGTCGGGCTTGTCCTTGGCCAGCGCCGTGCCTCCGCACAACGCGCCCGCGATGGCCAGTGCCTGGATTCGTTTCATTTCGAGCGCCTCCAACAGACGGGGTTGTTCCGCCAGGAAGCTGGGGCCGCGGACAGGCCGGTTCAAGGCAAGCCGGCAAGGCATCTCCGCGAGCCCTCCCAAGCGTGCCTGTGTCCCACCGCCGGACACCCCACCTGGTGCGGTGGCATTGTCCGGCCGGGTTGAAACGGGAATCGCGTGGCTTTATAGAGGGGGGCGCCAGCGGCCTCATCGTGAGGGTGTCTGGCCCGGACGAGGCGCGCCGTACCCGGTCAGGACAAGACGACGCGACAACGGGAGTCGTACGTCATGTCCTGGATTCTACTCGTCATCGCGGGGTTGCTCGAGGTCGGTTGGGCCATCGGTCTCAAGTACACCGAGGGCTTCACCCGGCTGGTACCAAGCGTCCTCACGGGCGGCGCCATCGTCGCCAGCATGGTGCTTCTGGGGATCGCCACGAAGAACCTGCCCATTGGCACGGCCTATGGTGTTTGGGTCGGCATTGGCGCCGTGGGCGCGGCCATCATGGGCATCGTGCTCTTCAATGAGCCGGCCACGCCCGCGCGCGTGTTCTTCCTGGTGCTGCTCCTCACCTCCATCGTGGGCTTGAAGGTCACCAGCGGCCGGTAGGTGGCCCTTCGGTGCTGATTTCCCAGGCGCTGCCTTGTAGGCAGCGCTACACGTGGGAGTCATGCGCGATGCGTTCCTGGGTGGAGGTCGTCCGAAGCGGCGGGGCCTGTGGCGGTATGCCCTGGGCGTGATGGGGCTGGGCGCGGGCGTGGGTGCCCTCCTCACGTGGACGACGACGGACGGCCTCCAGTCTTTCGGGGCGCGGGCAGATGGGGCGCGCCTGGAGCGGATGAAGGCATCGTCGCGCTACCAGGCCGGCATCTTCATCAACACCGCCGGTGCCAGGCTGCCGCAGAATGGGCCGGACTGGGGCACGTTGAAGGAGATGCTCTTCGGCACCCAGCAGCGTACGCCGCCGTCCGCGCTGCCCATGGAACGGGACGTGGCCGCGGCGCTGGCGAAGCCGCCGGAGAGCGGCCTGCGCGTGACGTGGCTGGGCCACTCCTCGCTGCTGGTGGAGATTGACGGCTTCCGCATTCTCACAGACCCCATCTGGGGCGAGCGCGCGTCGCCGTCCACCATTGCTGGGCCCAAGCGGTTCCATCCGCCTCCGCTTCCGCTGGAGGCGCTGCCGGACGTGGACGCGGTGCTGCTGTCGCATGACCACTACGACCACCTGGACATGCCCACCATTCGGGCGCTGGTGCCGCGTCAGGTGACGTTCTACGCGCCGCTGGGCGTGGGAGCGCACCTGGAGAAGTGGGGCGTTCCGGCGGAGCGCGTGGTGGAGCTGGACTGGTGGCAGGAGGTGTCACTGGGGGAGGGGGAGGGCCGCCTGCGCATGGTGGCCACGCCCGCGCAGCACTTCTCCGGCCGGGGCCTGACGGACCGCAACAGCACGTCCTGGACGTCGTGGACGCTGCTGGGCTCGCAGCATCGGGTCTTCTTCAGCGGGGACACGGGGCTGACGGAGGAGTTCGCGGAGGTAGGGCGCCGCTTCGGTCCGTTCGACGTCACCATGTTCGAGGTGGGCGCCTTCCATCCATCTTGGGGAAGCATCCACCTGGGGCCGCAGCAGGCGCTGAAGGCGCATGAGATGGTGCGGGGGCGCACCTTGCTGCCCATCCACTGGGGGACGTTCAGCCTGGCGCTGCACGCCTGGGATGCGCCCGCGAACGAGCTGGCGGCCGGGGCGCGCGAGCGGGGCGTGAGTCTGCTCACGCCCGTCTTGGGCCGCCCCGTGGAACCGACGCGGGAGCGCGCGGACACGGCGTGGTGGAGCACGGTGCAGGCCGCTGCTGTCGTTGGCGACGCGCCTTGATGTATCGCCGAGGCCCCGACGTCACCCGGAGTCAGTCGGTACCCTGACAATCACGTCCTGAACAATCGGTGGCCGCGTATGACTGCTTTGTCGTGCTTCGGCCGGTATGCAAGGTCTCCCGACGATGCATTGAGATGTCTGTCGTTGGGTATGGGACGTGCAGTGCGGCCGGGTATGATTCGAACAGTACTCGTGGCGATGCTCCTGTTCGCAGGCACCGGGAAGGCTCAAGGCGTGGAGGCCGCGTCGGTGCCGCAGGCACCTCGCGCGGAGCGTGCCGGGCTGGCCATCTGGACGGCCTCCGTCATCGATTGGAGCCTGCTTCTGGT
This sequence comes from Myxococcus sp. CA005, assembly GCF_006518205.1. Classification (NCBI taxonomy): domain Bacteria; kingdom Pseudomonadati; phylum Myxococcota; class Myxococcia; order Myxococcales; family Myxococcaceae; genus Myxococcus; species Myxococcus sp. CA005. The sequence continues at coordinate 157,099 of NZ_SRLV01000004.1, forward strand.
GGGGCCAATCCTGGGCGTGGGCCTCAATGTCGCGCTGCCAGTGGGCATGAACGTGCCTTTGACGGATACAACGGATGGCGTTTTCGAACTCCGACCCATGCTGGCGCGCAAGAGGTGCACCAACATCCACGGAGACGCCATGCCCCGTTGCGGCACCCTGCAAGCCCTTCGGGCCACGGTGGGCCTGGCGTGGACGCCCTGGCCGGGCGAGCGGGGCGATGGCTTCTTCATCCAGCCCAAGCTGAGTGGCATGGTGACGCATCAGACCGTGCGTGGGACGGAAATCCCAGTGACGGCGGAGGGCACGAGGATGGAGACGGGCGGACAGGTCTCCCTCGGGTTCGACGTGGGGTACCGGAAGACGTCCCGCCGCTCGCGTTCTTTCCTGGCTCCGGTGATAGGCGTTGGCGTGGGCTATAGCTGGAACCAGCAGCGCGGGCGGGTCGACCCGGGATGGCTCTTTGCTCGGGAGCAGGCACGTGGCTGGAAAGACAAGTTCATCGTGGACCTGAACCTGGACCTCTTGCGGTTCGGGGCCACGTTCTAACGACCGCGGGGCTGCGTCAGTCGGCGTCGTCGGTGATGTCGAAGTGCAGCACGTCTTCGCGCGTGGCCAGTTGCGGCAGGTGAAGTCCATGCCCGGCGTGAATTTGCGCTGGGAAAGCAGTCGCCCGTGTCCGCGGAGTAAGGGGTTCCCGAGGGATTGCACCCCCGCACGCTGGCGCCCACAATGCGACGCGTCTGGATTGTCAGATGGAGCATCATTTCCCGTTTTGAGCCCGGATCGGGCACGGCCGGATGCGACTCTCACTCACCCATAAAATCACCCTGGCGCCCATCATCGTGGCGCTCCTGTTCGTCCTTCTCTCTCAGGGCTACACCGTGCCTCGCCTCCAGGAGGCCTTCGAGGCGCAGGGGCGGGAGCTGAGCGGCGCGCTGCCTGCGGTGCTCGCCGCCGCGGTGGCGGACGGCATGAAGCGGAGCGCGCACGACGAGGTCCAGCAGACGCTGGAGGCCGTGGCTCGGCATGGTGGGGCGGCCTACGTCGCCGCGTTCGACGCGGGGGGGACGTTGGTGGGCGTGGCCGGTGAGAAGGCCCAGATGCTACGGGATGCCCGCGAGCAGTTGAGGTCCTCCGAGGGAGGGCTCGTCCTGCGGGATGGGGACACGGAGCTGCAGGACCTGGTGGCGCCGGTACCAGGTGACGCCGGCTGGGTCCACGTGGGCTTCGACCGCACCCATGCGCGTGGGCTCGTGGAAGGGGCGCTGGCGAACGTGGGCATCACCGTGCTGGTCGCGCTGCTCGTCTTCACCGCGGCGGCCTTCCTGGTCAGCCGCGCCATCGTGTCGCCCCTGAACCAGCTCTCCTCCGCGGTCCGCCATATCGCCGAGCGCGGCGACCTGCGGCAGACTATTCGCATCGACTCGGATGACGAGGTGGGGCAGCTCGCGCGGGCCGTGGGCATGCTGGTGGGCAAGCTGAAGGAGCTGCTGCATCAGCTCCAGTCCTCGACGGAGCTGCTGAGTGACTCGGTGTCGGGGCTGACGGAGTCGGCGGATCAGCAGAATGAGATGGTGACGCGCCACGCGGCCGCACTCCAGGAGACGCAGGTGACGGCTCAGGAGATTCGCCAGACGGCGATGCTGGCGTCGGGCTCCGCGGAGTCCGTCATCCAGGTGGCCGAGCGCGCCGAGCAACTGAGCCGCACCGGCGAGGAGGCCGTCTCGGCGAGCATCGACGGCATGGAGGAGGTGCGCAATCAGGTGGCAGAGATCGCCGCGCGCATCACCTCCCTGGGCGAGCGGACCAGGCAGATCAGCGGCATCACCGAGACGGTGAAGGACCTGGCGGACCAGTCCCACCTGCTGGCCGTCAACGCCGCCATCGAAGCGGCGCGCTCCGGGGAGCACGGCAAGGGCTTCGTCGTGGTGGCGAAGGAGATTCGTGCGCTGGCGGACCAGTCCATCCGGGCCACCAACCAGGTGCGGCGCATCCTCCAGGACATCAATCAGGCCATCATCGGCACGGTGGAGATCACCGTCGAAGGCACCGAGCGCATGGAGGCGGGGCTGGCGCAGGTCCGCACGTCCGGCGAGACGCTGAAGGAGCTCACCGCCATCGTCGAGGACAGCACCGCGGCGGCGCGGCAGATCGCGCGGACGGTCAGCCAGCAGGCCACGGGCATCGAGCAGATCTTCACCGCGGTCAACGAGCTGAACACCCTGATGACGGACACCGTGTCCCGCATCTCCACGACCAGTGACTCCGCCATGTCCCTGAAGATGCTCTCCGAGCGCGTCTCCCAGGTCGTCCGCGCCTACAACGTCTGACGCCGCCGCAGGAGAAGCGGTGAGCTTCTTCGGCCGCTACGACGCGGACGGAGCGGCCTTCTTCCGTGACGCGTGTTTCGTGGCGTGGGGGCGCTTCGCTTCCACCCCGTCTTCAGGAGGCTGCTGCGCGGAAGGGTAAGCACGACCCCGGGGGACGGCGAGTCACCTCCGTCAGCGGGACTCCGCCTTCTTGTAGCGCAGGCGCTTCATGGCCTCGAAGCGGGCCCTGTCCTTGGGCGGCGTGGTGGCCACCAGCCCGTCGAGCATGCGCTTCGAGCTCTGGAAGATTTCCTCGACGGCGACCTCGAAGGCGTCGGTGTTCTGCTTCGACGGCGTCCGCGTCCCGGCAATCTTCCGGACGAATTGAAGCGCCGCCGCGCGGATGTCGGCATCGGTGGCGGGAGGCGCGAAGTTGAACAGGGGCTTGATGTTCCGGCACATGCCCTCAGGGTAAAGCGAGTCCGGAGAACAGGCCATTGCGCATCACGGAGTCCTCGTCATGGGCGTGTCCTTCCCGGCACCGAAGACCGAGTAGAGGACTGGGAGCACCACGAGGGTGAGCAGGGTGGACGACAGGACGCCTCCAATGACGACCGTGGCCAGGGGCCGCTGGACCTCCGCGCCGACGCCGGTGTTGAGCGCCATGGGCACGAAGCCGATGGCGGCCACCGCGGCGGTCATCAGCACGGGCCGCAGCCGGGACACGGCCGCCTGGCGAATGGCTTCGCCCAGGGCCTGACCTTGCTCCAGCAAGGCGCGGACCCGTGAGACGAGCACCATGTCCCCCAGGACCGAGACGCCCGACAGGGCGATGAAGCCCACGGCGGCGGAGATGGAGAAGGGCAGGCCCCGCAGCAGAAGCGCGAGCACGCCGCCCACGAGCGCGAAGGGGACGCCCGCGAAGATGCGCACGGCGTCCAGGACGCGCTGATAGGTGAGGTAGAGCGGCAGGAAGATGAGTGCCAGCGCGACCGGCACCACGATGAGCAGGCGCGTCTGTGCGCGTTCGAGGTGTTCGAACTGACCGCCGTAGCGGACGTAGTAGCCCGCGGGCAGCTCCAGCTTCTCATCGAGTGTTCGGCGGACCTCCGCGACGAAGCCGCCGAGGTCGCGTTCTCGCACGTTGGCCTGGACCACCAGCCGCCGTTTGCCCCACTCGCGCTGGATGGTGGTGGGGCCGGATGTCTCCTTCATGGTCGTCAGCCGTCCGAGGGGAACGCGCTCGCCGCCGGGCGCGGCCACGGGGATGGTGGCGAGCTTCGTGGGTTCCTCGCGGTACTCCTCGGAGAGGCGCACGGCCAGGTCGAAGCGGCGCTCGCCTTCGCGCACCTCCCCGACGATGCGCGTGCCCACTGCTTCCACGACGTCGAGGACGGAGCGAGCGGGAATCCCGTAACGGGCCACCGCCGCCCGGTCCACCGTGATTTCCAACACGGGCTGGCCCGTCACCTGCTCCACGGTGACGTCGGCCGCGCCGGGGATGGCCCTCACCAGGGTCTCCAGCTCACGGGCCTTGGCCTTGAGCACGTCGAGGTCATCCCCGAAGAGCTTGATGCCGACGTCGCTTCGCACGCCCGCGATCATCTCGTTGACGCGCATTTCAATGGGCTGAAGGAAGGCCATGCGCATGCCTGGGAGGTCCGCCAGTTCGGCCTTCATCTCGTTCACCAGCTCCTCCTGGGTGGTGGCCCGCTTCCACTGCTCCCGAGGCTTGAGGGTGATGAAGACGTCGGAGAGCTCGACGCCCATGGGGTCCGTGGCCACCTCCGCGGTGCCGGTCCGGGTCCAGACGCGTCGCACCTCGTCTGGGAACCGGGACAGCAGCAGCCGCTCTATCTGGCTGCCGTAGCGGATGGATTCGGAGAGGGAGACCTCCGCCAGGCGCACGGTGTTGATGACGAGCGTGCCTTCGGACAGGCGGGGGACGAACTCGCTGCCGAGGCGCGTGGCGGCGAGGGTGGCTCCCACGATGAGGAGCGCGGCGGCGGTCAGGGTGACACGCGCATGGGCCAGCGCCCATTCGAGGACGGGCCGGTAGATTCGTTGGAGCCAGCGCATGAGCCGTGGCTCATGGTGAGGGCTGCCGCCGCCTCGCTTCAGCGCGAAGGAGGCCAGTACCGGCATCAGCGTCATGGAGAGCAGCGCACTGCCCAGGAGCGCGAAGATGACCGTGAGCGCCATGGGGCGGAACAACTTCCCCTCCACGCCTTCGAGGGCGAGGATGGGCAGGTAGACCACCATGATGATGAGCTCGCCGAAGAGCGTGGGCTTGCGGACCTCGACGGCGGCATCCCGCACCACCTCCAGCAGGGAGCGTCCGTCCCGGGCCTCGGAGAGTCGCCGCTCCGCGTTCTCCACCATGATGACGGAGGAGTCGACGACGAGCCCGAAGTCGATGGCGCCCAGCGACATGAGCGTGCCGGCGATGCCGAAGCGCAGCATCGCGTTGAAGGCGAACAGGAGCGACAGCGGAATGGCCGCCGCCACGATGAGGCCGGCGCGCCAGTTGCCCAGGAAGATGAAGAGCACCGCGATGACGAGCAACGCGCCTTCCAGCAGATTGGTCCGCACGGTGCGCAGCACGTGGTCCACCAGCTCGGTGCGCTCATAGACGGGCTCCACGCGCACGTCCTCCGGCAGCGTCCGCTGGATGTCCTCCAGCCGCTGGGCGAGCGCCTTCGTCACCGTGTGGGAGTTTTCGCCTACCAGCATGAAGCCCAGGCCCAGCACGGCCTCGCCCTCGCCATCCGCGGTGGTGGCGCCGCGCCGGATTTCATGGCCCACCTCGACGCGCGCCACGTCCCGGATTCGCACGGGAACGCCGTGGTGCGCCGCGATGACCACGTCCTCGATGGCGTTGCCGTCCGTGAGCACTCCCACCCCGAGCACGAGCGTCGCCGCGCCGCCCCGCTCGAGCACGCCGCCCCCGACGTTGGCGTTGTTCTCCTCCAGCGCCCGGTAGATGTCTCCGAGGGACAGGTTGAACTGCTGCATTCGGAGGGGGTCGACGATGACGTGCCACTGCTTCTCCTCGCCGCCCCAGGCATTCACCTCCGCCACGCCCGGCACGCTGCGCAGTTGGGGCGCGATGACCCAGTCATGCAGGGTGCGCAGCTCCTCGAGGCTCTTCGTCCGGCTCTTGACGAGGTAGTGGAAAACCTCGCCCAGGCCGGTGGCGACGGGCCCGAGCGTCGGGGGCGCGATGCCCGCGGGTAGCTGCACTCGGCTCAGCCGTTCGGACACCTGCTGCCGCGCGAACCACAGGTCGGTTCCGTCTTCGAACTGGAGGGTGACCTGGGAGAGGCCGAACTTGGAGATGGAGCGCAGCTCGCTGACGCGAGGCAGGCCCGCGAGCGCCTGCTCCACGGGGACGGTGAGCTGGCGCTCCACTTCGTTGGGCGTGAGCGCCGGTGCGACGGTGTTGACCTGCACTTGCGTGGGCGTCGTGTCCGGGATGGCGTCGATGGGCAGCGCCCGGAAGGCGAGCAGACCCGAAATGACGAGGGCCCCCGTTCCCAGGAGGACGGCCCAGCGGTGGGACAACGACCATTCGATGAGCCGGGTGAGCATGGCGGCTACTCGCCTCCCGCCGTCTCGCAGCAGCCCGCGCCGATGGAGTCCTTGAGGATCTCCGTCTTGAGCAGGAAGGCACCGGTGGTGACGACCTCCACCCCCGCCGAGAGGCCCTTGACGATTTCCACCTCCTCGCGCGTGCTGGCGCCCAGCTCCACCGCGACGGGCTCGTAGAGCCCCGGCTGCTTGCGCACGAAGACCAGCGTCTGGCCTTCCGCGCGCTGGATGGCCGCGTGGGGAACCAGCACCGCCTCATGTTCCGGGGCGACCTGGACCCTTGCCCTGAGGAAGAGCCCGGCCTTGAGGGCGCCGTCGGGGTTGGGCAGTTCGACCCGGGCGCGCACCGTGCGGGAGGCCCGGTCCACCGACGCGCTCACGCGGGTGAGGGTGGCGTCACGCGTCTGTCCGGGCATGCTTTCGAAGGTGAGGGTGACGCGCTGTCCCGCGCGAACCTGGAACGCGTCCGCCTCCGGAATCTCCAGCAGGGCCCACATGGTGCTCAGGTCCGCCACCTGGATGAGCGGCTGTCCAGCGGATGCATGGCGTCCGGCGACGGCGTCTCGCGCCACCACCGTCCCCGCGAAGGGCGCCGACAGGGCATAGGTCCCCTGCGGGCCCTGGCCGTTGGCGCCCGCGGCGGAGAGCGCTGCGCGGGCGGCATTGCGCTCGGCCTCGGCCGCCGCGACCTCCGCCTGGGCGGTCTCCACGTGTTTTCGTGCGCGGATTCCGCTCGTGGCCAACTGCTGCTCGCGCTCGAGCGCCGAGCGCGCCACCGTCAGCCGCGTCTGTGCCGCCGACAGCCGTCCCTGGTCCGCGCCCACGGCCCCCGAGGTGACCAGCACCAGTGGCTGGCCCGCCTTCACCTCGTCGCCGACGTCCACGCGGACGTCCGTTATCAGCGCCTCGCTGCGGGCGGACAGCTGCGCCAGCCGGTTCTGGTTGAAGTCGAGCTGCCCGACGACGTCCAGGGTCCGGGCAAAGGGCCGCTTCACCGCGCGACGTGTCTGGATGCCAGCCTCGCGGGCCGTCTCGGCGGACGCGAGACGGACGCGTGTGCCCGGCTCGGGGAAGGTGGGGGGCTGGGCACCCGCGGCCTTCACCAACTCCGGGTGGCAGTACGGGCAGACGGACTCCGGGAAGCCGTGCTCCCGGCAGTAGTCACCGGCCTCGATGAACTTCGCGACCAGCGACGGGTTGCATTTGGTGCAGCGGGACTCGGGGACCGCGTGCTCCTTGCACCAATCCTTGGGGGTGGTGTCCCGCGCGGTGAAGGTGAGGCCCGGGTTGCATTGGAAGCACTGGGATTCGGGGACGCCGTGCTCACCGCACCAGTCGTCCTGGTCCTTGAAGACGTCGATGAGGTCGGGGTTGCACCGGGTGCACAGCTCCGCGGGGACGCGGTGCTCACAGAGTGCGACCTCGGACGGGGTGGACGTGCCTCCCGAGGCGACTGGCGGCGGTGAAGGCGCCTTCGCCGTGGGGGGACTCGCTTGTTGGCTGCAACTGGCGGCGCTCAGTGCCAGCAGCACCGCCAGGACGCTGGGGCCGACTCGGGAGGCACGCATCTACTTCACGCCCTTCTTGGAGAGTTCCGGGTTGCAGAGGACGCACTGGGATTCGGGCCGCGCGTGCTCGGGGCACCAGTCACCCTTGGCCTTGAAGACGGGAGCCAGCTTCGGGTTGCAGCGGGCACAGAGGCTCTTCTGGACGCCGTGCTCGCAGCGCGGCTTCTCGGACCCGGCCGTCTGGGGCTGCTGGGCGGGCTTGCTCTCGTCGGCCAGGACGGGGGCGGCGAACAGGGACAGGACGACGGACAGCGTACGCAGCGAGTGCATGATGAGGCGCTCCTGCCGGGGCGCGTGCCCACGGCGGTGGTGGCCCGCGCGAAGGTGCGCGGGAAGGTCGGACAGGGCTTGGGCGCAGCGGGAGGACGTTCGCGCACGTCCGGCCACGGCCCTCGCAAGACACACGTCTCCCGTGAAGGGCGGTGTCAGGCTCTGGGCGGCTGGAAGATGTCGGTCCCTACGCCGGAGAGCGTGGGCTCCTCCACGCGCGAGGGGATGGGCAGCGGCCGGGGCGGCGGGATGAGACGCGCGTTGGGCAACGCGGGAGCGGGGGCGGCTCTCAGCGGGCAGCACACGCACAGCACGCAGTTGGGCGAGCAGTCCTCGCACTCGTCGGATGCCTCTTCCGCGCATTCGTCGTGCACGTCCGACGCCAGGGCCAGCGTCTGGAAGACGCCGCCCGTCATCAGGACGAGGAGCACGGCGAGAAATCGCAGAAGGGACTGCATCCGGGACCGGCTTATTAAATGGGGCTTGGCGGTGTCAATCCAGCGGGCGAGGCGCTGAGGGTGAGGGTTCGCGTATCAGGCGCTCCAGCAGACGGCGCATCGCGCCGGCATCCCATTCCCGCGGGCCCGAGAAGCGGGCGACCTGGCGGCCGTCGACCAGGAGGACGCTGACGGGGAGCTGGTCCGCGCCGAACGCGTCACCGGCCCGTTTGTCCACGTCGAGGCGCAGGTGAAGCGGCGTGGGTGGAGGCCCCTTGAAGAAGGACTCCACCGCCTGGGGCGTCTCGTCATGGCTGAAGACGACGACCTGGAGGTCCTCGGGGGGCGCTTGGGCCAGGGCGACGAGCTGGGGTGTCTCCTGCCTGCAGGGCGGACACCACGACGCCCAGAACACGATGAGCAAGGCGCGGGAGGGCGGCACGTCCGCGACGGTGGGCGCGGTCCCCTGGAGCCGGACATAGGCCGGTGGGGGCTCGCGCTTGCATGCCCAGGTCAGCGGCGACAGGCCGAGCAGGAGCAGGCTCAAGGCGGTAGGCGTGCGCATCCTGAGGGTGATACCTCAAGACGCGGCGCCTGCCATGCGCGCCTGGGACCAGGCCGGAGCCCACGAGGGAGCTCCGGCCCGGTGGGGTTCAACGACTAGAGCTTGGCTGCCGTCGCGCTGAAGGCCGCGCAGGCGGCGGGCACCGCGAAGCCGTTGGTGGGCGTCGTGCCGCCGGAGCCGCTGGACACGGCGTTGGTGCCCATGCCGAACGCGGCGAAGGCCGTCCACAGGCGGCAGACGTCCTCGCCACCGTGCAGGGTGGTGGCCGCGGTGATGATGCCGTCACGCACCTGGGTGAAGGTGGGGCTGCACGGCGTGTTCTTCAGGCCCTGGGTGAAGTACAGCATCATGCGCTGGTTACCCGCGGTGCCCGTGGCGTCGTACAGGTTGGCGCTGAAGCCGTGGTGGTTGACCAGGGCCCAGTAGGCCTCCCACATGCCCTGGGCGAACACGGCACCCACGCCGTGCGGAACCGCCATGCCGTTGATGCTGGCGTAGGTCCAGGTGTTGACGGCGCTGCTGGTGCTGTAGCGCTGGGGACGGATGCCCACGCCCGTGGTGGGCTGGTTCAGGGCGTAGGTGCCCACGCCGCGGCCCTGCGCGCCGGTGTCCGTCGCCTTCGCGGTGTAGAAGAGCGACAGGAAGTCGCTGATGCCCTCGCCCGGCTGCTGGCGGTTCGACAAGCAGGACACGTTGCTGGGGCCGCCCACGAGGCGGTTGGAGATGCCGTGGCCGTACTCGTGGACGATGATGCCGGCGTCCAGGTCTCCGTCCTTGTTCGGCGTCACCGTGTTCCAGCGGTACATCTGCATGCGCGGCCGTTGGCCATCCGGCGGGGTCATGAAGTTGGCGTTGTTCATGCCGCCGCCGTCCTGCGCCTCCGCGCGGACGTCGTCGTTGCCGGCGCCGCCCCGGCCGTAGTTGTTGACCTGGAAGTTACCGGACGCCTCATCGAAGCCGTACTGGTACTGGACGTCGTGGATGATGTTGTTCCAGTAGAACAGGTTGGTGACGGCCGCGGGGATGTACGTGGACGGCGCGCCCGTGAGGGTGATGGGGAAGTCGCAGTGGATGAGCGAGGTGCAGTCGGGCTGCACGGCGGGCGGCAGGCCATCGTTGTTGGTGTCCTCGTAGGCGTGGACGTTGTTGCCGCGGAGGGTGGTGTACTCCGCGCCGGCCGCTCCGTTCGTATCGTGCCAGCCGTAGGGCGACGCCGTGGCGTTGGCGGGGTTGGAGACCAGCACGCGCCCATCCGCTGGCGGCAGCGGCGTGGTGTGGTTGGGGCTCTCCACCGGCATGGGATAGACGCGGTAGGCATCATCGGCCGCCACCCAGTCGAAGCGGGTCCAGACCTCGCCCGTGGACGCGTCCACCGTGACGTCGTAGGCGTGGTCGGTGTCCAGGGTGTGGACCTGGAAGCGCCACACCAGCCGGGCCTCGCCTCGGCGGACCGGCAGCACCGCCAGCTCCGCGTCGATGGGCTCGGTGGACAGGCCTTCCACCGCCACGCGCGTGCGCTGACGCGCGCCGGGCTCGGCCTTCAGGGACTGCGGCGCCGCGGAGAGGCGGACGCCCAGGTGCTTCGCCACGCCCACCACCGCGTCCGCGGCGCTCAGGCGCGGCGTGGTGCCAGCGAGCGAGGACTCCAGGGCCGGGAGGAAGTCGCTGTGCACGCTGAGCACGCGGCCGTCGCGGTCCACGTTGATCTGAAGCTGGCCGTTGTAGACGGGCAGGCCCCGGTACGTCTGGCGCAGGTACAGGTTGGTGGTGCCGCTCACCTTCGAATAGACGCGGTCCGTCACCTCGAGGTTCGCCAGGTCGTTGAGCCCCAGCCCGAGCGCGTCCCGGTGCTTCTGGACGAAGTCCAGGCCAATGGCCATCGGGTCCCCGCTGCGCGGATCGGAGAGCGCACCCACCGGATTGGTGAGCGAGCGCACCAGGCCGTTGGACTCGTCGAACTCCACCATCAGTTCCGGCACGGCCTGCCGCAGCGCGGCCTGGCTGGACGTCTGGGCAGACGAGATGCCAAACCGTGCCTGCGCGTTGTAGGCATCTCGCGCATCGTAATTACGAACGCCTTCCTCTGAATGGACTGCCATTGCAGCGGAACCCGAGAGGGTTCCCACGAGAAACACCGCATGAAAAAGGCGCCTTCGGTAAGGACCTGAGGACATGTCGTGCTCCTGCACTGCGGGTTGACCGCGCTCCTCTGGGAGCTACGGTGCTGGAGCGGCAGAAATCACACTTTGAGTGAAAATAGCAAATCACCAACTAATCTGGAATTCTGCGGTTTTGTGCAACGGATTTGCACAGTCCCGCAGTATGACAAGCAATGACGCTGTTGCGTCTTTTGAATGTCAATCATCCAACGCTGCGCGGTGAGCAGGAATTGGCCGCGGGAGCAGGCGCGACAGCAGCGCTCTCACGGAGCGCACGGGGTGGGCGCCGGGCTCGGGGATGCGCGCCGTCAACAGGGCCGCGCCCAGGCGGGCCACCGAGGACAGCACGAAGAGCGCGTGCAGGTTCACCCAGACGTGGCCGCCCAGGGTGAACTGGGTGGGCAGGGCGGCGGCGATGGCGCCTCCCAGCGCGGCCGCGGCGGTATAGGCCAGGCCGCCGGCGGTGGCGAAGGCCGCCAGGTAGAAGGGGCGGTTCTTCCGGGGGGCGACGGTCAGGGGCAGCTCGAAGATGGCCAGACCGTGACCGCTCCACAGCGCCCCGGCGAGGACGACGTCGAAGAGCAGGGGCCACAGCGTCCCCGCGGAAGGCAGCAGCCACAGGGCGGGGATGGCGGCGATGCCCAGTGAGCACGCCATCAACACGGGCTGGGCGCCGCAGCGGTCAATCACGCGGCCCCAGAGTGGCGCCGCCAGGATGCGCACGCCCGCCACCGACGCGGCATGCAGCGCCATGATGACGAAGGTCATCTGGAGGTTCTGGAGGCTGTGTAGCGCGAAGAAGGGCGCGGACACCCCCACCGCCGCGTTCCAGGCCACCTGGTAGGTGAGCACCCGGCGCGCGTTGTCATCCTTGAATGGGACCAGCGCGCCCTTGAGATCCAGGGGCGGGGTGGTGCCCGGGGGCGCCGGGTCGTGCTGCGAGGCCATGAACAGGGTGGTGACGATGCCCATGACGCACGCCCCCAACGCGAGCAGGGGCAGGGCCACGCCCACGCCGTCCGTGGGGCGCAGCCGGTCCATCAGGAGGCCCGCGCCGAGGGAGGCGAGTGTGCCCGCCAGCGTGGTGAGCGCGGTGCGGCGTCCGAAGAAGCGGCCCCGGACGGCGCGGGGCACCAGTTCCCCCATCCACGCCACCCAGGCGTTGTTGCCCACCACGCTCAACGCGGCGGAGACGCCGGCAACCGTCAGCAGCAGGCGCTGCTGGGATTCGAAGGGCAGGCCCAGCCAGGGCAGCACCGCCAGGGGGAACATCACCACGCGGGACAGACACACCGCGGTGAGGGCCACGCGCCGGTGGCCGAAGAGGCCCGTCAGCCAGGCCGCGGGGAACTGCACGAACTGCGCGAAGAAGGGCAGGGCCGTCATCACGCCGACGAGGAAGGGCCCCAGCTTCAGCGCGATGGCCCAGGCGGTGAGCACCGTCGCGCCCGCGCACGCGGTGAAGACCTCCGAGAACATGCCCTCCACCACGGAGACGCCCAGCGTTCGGCGCAACCGTCCGTGATGGGGGCGGACCCTCGGTCCGGGCCCGTCCGCGGGCGGTGCCCCCAGGAGCGGTGCCGACGAGCCGGGCAGGGACGCGCCGGGGCGGAACAGCGGAACCGCGGAAGCAAGGGAGGCGAAGCTGAAGCTGCGGAGGAACTGTCGACGGGAGGCTGCGCGGGTCACAGGTCCGCTCTCTGTCGCACGCTCCGCTGGGCCCTCTCAATCCACCCCCGGTGGGCCCCAGGGTGCTCGGTCGCTCTCCGGGCGGGAGCGGCGCGGCTGTCCCACATGCTCCGGCACCCGTTCACGTCTGGCTGCTGGGCAGCGCTGGAATCAGGTGCAGTTCAAGCGGTCTTGAACTATATGAACGAACGAGGAGACGGCGCACTATGGATCTGGCTCGGGAGCTGACGGATTTTCTGGGGGCGGTGGAGCAGCGGCTTGGCAGCACCCTGGTGGATGGCGATGCCGGTCCGGACGTGAAGGGCGACACGCTGATGGAGGCGGCCCGCCACCTGTGCCTGGGCAGCGGCAGCAAGCGCGCGCGCCCCATGCTGGCGCGGCTGTTCGGCGGCGCGGTGGGCGTTCCGGCGGAGCGGCTGGTGGACGTGGCCGTGGCCGCGGAGCTCATCCATTCCGCCAGCCTGCTGCACGACGACGTGGTGGACGCGGGCATGTTCCGCCGGGGCCGGCCCACGGTGAACGCGCGCTGGGGCAACATCGTCGCGGTGATGAGCGGCGACCTCATCCTGTCCACGGGCCTGTTCCAGCTGTCCCAACTGGACGCGCGGCTGACGCGCAGCGCGCTGTCGGTCGTCTCCGAGATGACCCGCGCCGCCATCGCCGAGGTGGAGGCTCGCGGCGACCTGGACCTGCCGCTCAATCGGCTGCGCTTCATCGCCGAGGGTAAGACGGGCTCGCTGTTCGGCTGGTGTGGCAACGCGGCGGCGACGCTGGCGGAGCACCCCGAGGCGGTGGAGCGTTTCGACGGCTTCGGGCGTCACCTGGGCGTGGCGTTCCAGATTGCCGACGACATTCGCGACATCCTGGGCACGGACGTAGGCAAGCCGCGTTACGCGGACGTGCACTCGCGCACGCCGTCCATGCCCATCCTCCTGGCGGTGGCCAAGGATGAGTCGCTGCGGCGCAAGCTGAAGGACGCGTGGGCGTTTTCGGCGATCACGCCAGATCGCACGAAGGAGATTGGCGCGGCCATCGAGGCCACGGGCGCCGTGGATGCCTCGATGGCGCGGATGAACGTCGAAATCGAGGCGGCGCTCGACAAGCTGGGCCACTTCGCCAAGGAGCCCGCGGGCGCGGAGCTGGTGAGCTGGGCGCGGAAGCTGTCGGCCGGCATCGCCGAACAAGTCCAGGGGCGCGCTGCATGAAAGGCTACCTGTGGACGGGGGGACCCGGGAGCCCTGCCTCGGAGGCGCCGCCAGCGGATGGCCGGCTGGCGCCCTGGGAAGCCATCGCGGTGGACGCGGTGGGCAATGTCATTGAGTTCTGGGGGTTCAAGCGCAACCAGGGACGGGTCTGGGCCCTGCTGTACCTGCGCGGTGAGCCCCTGACGGCGGGAGAAATCGAGCGCGAGCTGGACCTGTCCAAGGGCGGGGTCTCCATGCTGCTGCGCGACCTGGAGCGCTGGGGCGTCATCCAGCGCGTGCGCCTGCCCCAGGACACCGTCTGGCGTTACGGCGCGGAGAACGACCTGGTCCGGATGGTGACGCACGTCATCGAGGAGCGGGAGGCGGGCTTCGTCGCGCGCATTCGCGCCGACCTGGCGGAGGCCCGGCGGCTGGCGGAGACCCAGTCGGGGCTTCCACCGGACCGGCTTCAGCGACTGGAGAAGATGGCCACGCTGGCCGAGCACGTGGAGCGCGCGCTGCGGCTGTTCATCAAGACGTCCCGGCTGGATGTGTCCGGTGTGCTGTCCGTCTTCCGGGACGAGGCCACTGGGGCGCGCCGGGGCTCGAAGTAGTCTCAGTCAAAGGGGCGGACATGGATTCGCACTATGATCAGGTGATGAAGGCGCGTGCGGGCGCGGACCCGTCGGCCACGCGCCTGTACTTCGCGTACTCGACCATCCTGGACCGCGCCGCGTTCGAGGAGTGGCGGTCCCAGCACAGCTACGACTTCTTCGAGCTGCCCGAAGGGCGGCTGGCCGAGGCCGTGGATGTGGATCTGGTCTATGACTTCCCGTCGCGCTGGTGGGGTGGGCGCGTCGCGGGGCTGACGGATTCCGCGGGCCAGAAGGTGTACGGCCGCCTGTTCGAGATTCGCGGCCAGGACTGGCCCATCATCCAGCACAAGGAAGGCTTCGTGACGAGCATGTGCGTGGAGCGGCCGGTGCGCGTGCGCGTGGATGGGCAGGAGCTGGAGGCCACGGCGTTCGTCACGAATCCGCGGCGTACGTCGGCGGACGGCCCGGTCAGCACCCGTTTCGTGGACGCGCTGGTGCGCGGTGCCCAGGCCGCGGGCCTGCCAGCGGCCTACGTGGAGCGGCTGAAGCGCGGCGAGTAGCCCGCGAGGACGTTCCGTAAGTCCTCGGACAAAACCCAGCGAGGTGCCTTCCCTCCTCGCTGGGAGTGCACAGCTTGGGCGGCGCGTATGTTCTTCTTCTTCTCGAACCGGCTCGGCTGTATCGGCAGCATCCTGGTGTCGATCGCCCTGAGCGCGGTGCTCTACTTCCTGTTCATGCGCTGAGGCCCAGCCCCTGGGCTCGGCTCACGGATTGCCGTGCCACAGGTCGTCCGAGTCCTCGGAGTCCAGTGGATGGATGGTGATCTCGCGCCCATCCTTGTCGGGCGTGCTGCGCACCGCCTCCGTTTCGTCCGGCGTTCGAGGTGCCCGCTCAGAGAAGTTGTCGTTTTGAAGGTGGCGCTGACGCTGCTCACTGGTCCCGCCGTACCCTTCAATGATCCTCTTCTTCGTCATCCCCGTCCTCCTGGTGAGTCGATCGCCCAGAAGTAGGCTGGGGTCGGATGGAGGAGGGAGCAAGCGGCGTCGCCTGCTCGCCCGGTGTGCGGGCGATGTGTCGGAGCCTTGTGGGGCAGTGCCTACATGCACGAACCATCAGGTATTTTTAGGACGGCATGAGACCGTCGTTCCTACATGAACATCAGGGCAGGGAGCCCAACGTGGCTGATCGGGACAGATTTCCTGTCTGTATGTTCAGTGGGTCATGCGGTGTTCGGCCAGGCCATGCCTACATGAACGAACTATCAGGCATTCTCGGCCTCATCATCGCGGCGCCGCTGTGAGCGGGGCTTCGGTCGCGCGCCGGGTTCGGTCGCTCTCGGATTGCTGATGACGCGTTCAGTGGGGCGAGGACCCTCGATTGTGTCAATGCCCACATGGTCGCGTGTTCAGTGTCGTGCGGAACTCTGATCGCGGCCTGCTTGCTGATGATATGTTCAGTAATTTGGATGGCGCCGTGGATGTAAGCGCCTACATGATAGCACGTTCAGTTGTGTTGCATGGTTGAACGCCGTTTTTGACTGACTGGATGTTCAGTGAAATTTGGCACCCCGTGTGTCGAGTCTATGGGCCTGATCGGTCGGTGCCTGGCAGGTTCCCGTTCACTGACTGGATGTTGAGTGATTTCAACATGTTTTGATATGTGTTTGTGAATGATTTGTCTGTGATTGCTGGTTGTCTTTGGGGCGGGGGCAGGGGCGTCCGCGGTGATGCTGCGGCGAACGCCTCTGTGTCGAGGCATTGACTCAGCCCGGCGTGAACCACAACACGGACAACGGGGGCAGGGTGAGGGTGGCCGAAGCCGGCTGGCCATCCCAGCCCGTGGGCTCGGTGTGAATCTGGCCCATGTTGCCCAGGTTGGAGCCGCCGTACTGCTCGGCGTCCGTGTTGAGCAACTCCACGTAGCGGCCCTGGAACGGGAAGCCCACGCGGTAGTTCTCACGCACCGTTGGCGACAGGTTGGCGATACACACCACATGCCGTCCTGGCTGACGCGCGCGCCGCACGAACGCGAACACGTTGTACGCGGCCGAGTCCGGCTGGAGCCACTGGAAGCCCATGGGCTCGCCATCCGCGTCGTGAAGCGCGGGCATGTCCCGGTAGATGCGGTTCAGGTCCGAGACCAGTTGAAGGATGCCGTGGTGCCCCGGGTCGTGCGTCAGGTGCCAGTCCAGGCTCTTGTCGTGGTTCCACTCGGCGGGCTGGCCGAACTCGCCGCCCATGAAGACGAGCTTCTTGCCCGGGTGCGCCCACATCCACGCGAACAGGGCGCGCAGGTTGGCGCGCTTCTGCCACGGGTCGCCCGGCATGCGCCCGTACAGGCTGCCCTTGCCGTGCACCACCTCGTCATGGCTCAGCGGCAGCATGAACTGCTCGCTGAACGCGTACAGCAGGCCGAAGGTGAGCTGGTTGTGGTGGTACTGCCGGTAGATGGGGTCCTTGGAGAAGTACGACAGCGTGTCGTGCATCCACCCCATGTTCCACTTGTAGTCGAACCCCAGGCCGCCTTCGGACACCGGCGCGGACACCTTGGGCCAGGCCGTGGACTCCTCGGCGATGACGACGACGCCCGGGTGCTTGCGGTGGACCGTTTCGTTCAGCTCGCGCAGGAAATGGATGGCCTCTTCGTTCTCCCGGCCGCCCCAGCGGTTGGGAATCCACTCGCCCTGCTTGCGGCTGTAGTCGAGGTAGAGCATCGACGCCACCGCGTCCACGCGCAGTCCGTCGATGTGGTACTCCTCGATCCAGAACAACGCGTTGGCGATGAGGAAGTTGCGCACCTCATTGCGGCCGAAGTTGAAGACCAGCGTGCCCCAGTCCGGCTGCGCGCCCTTGCGCGGGTCGGCATGCTCATACAGGGCCGTGCCGTCGAACTGTCCCAGGGCGTGCAGGTCGCGCGGGAAGTGTCCGGGCACCCAGTCCACGAGCACCCCGATGCCTTCCTGGTGCATGTGGTCGATGAAGAAGCGCAGGTCATCCGGGTGGCCGAAGCGCGCCGTGGGAGCGTAGTAGCCGCCAACCTGGTAGCCCCAGGAGCCACCGTAGGGGTGCTCGGCCACGGGGAGCAGCTCGATGTGGGTGAAGCCGGTGAACTTGATGTACTCGGCCAGCGCCGGGGCCAGCTCCCGGTACGTCATGGGCCGGTCGCCGTCTTCCACCACCCGGCGCCAACTGCCCAGGTGGACCTCGTACACGCTCCACGGTTGGTGATGGACGTCCCGCCGCTGGGCGCGTTGCTCCAGCCACGCCGCGTCGCCCCAGGTGTAGCGCGCCAGGTCGTGCACCACGGAGGCCGTGGCGGGGGGGACCTCGGTACGGAAGGCGAACGGGTCCGCCTTGAGGACGTTGGGCCCGCCCTGGCCGGGGCGAATCTCGAACTTGTACCGGGTGCCTTCGCCCACCTCGGGGACGAAGAGCTCCCAGATGCCGGAGGAGCCCATGCGGCGCATGGAGTGCAGCCGGCCGTCCCAGCCGTTGAAGTCACCGACCACGGACACGCCCGCCGCCGTGGGGGCCCACACCGCGAACGAGGTGCCGCGCACGCCGTGGTGGTGCAGCAGGTGCGCGCCCATGCGCTCCCAGAGGCGCTCGTGGCGGCCTTCACCGGCGTAGTACAGGTCCATCTCCCCCAGGGTGGGGAGGAAGCTGTACGGGTCGCGAAGCGTGAAGACGCGCTTGCCGGGGTACTCCACTTCCAGCAAATAGTTGAACGTCTGGTCCTTGCCGTTGATGCGGGCCTCGTAGACGCCGCCCG
The DNA here is from genome assembly GCF_006518205.1 of Myxococcus sp. CA005. Classification (NCBI taxonomy): domain Bacteria; kingdom Pseudomonadati; phylum Myxococcota; class Myxococcia; order Myxococcales; family Myxococcaceae; genus Myxococcus; species Myxococcus sp. CA005. The sequence continues at coordinate 175,239 of NZ_SRLV01000004.1, forward strand.
GCCGGTGCGTCATCGCGACGCGACCGCCGGATTCCGGCAGCACGTGGATGGCCACGGCGTCCGGGCGGAAGGCGCGAATCACCACGCCATCCCCATCCGGGTGGATACCCAGGACAGCGTGCGGCTCCGGGTGCCTCAGTTCCACGACGCGTTGAAGCTCCGCGTCGACCTGGGCCTTGTCGGCTGGCTTCCTCACTTGGATGCCTCCATACGCAAGAGGGCCTGGAGGGGGATGCGCACCCAGTCGGGCCGGTTCTGCATTTCGTATCGCACTTCGTAGAGGAGTTTCTCCAGCTCGAAAGCACGCAGCATCACGTCGAAGGTGTCTTCGTCCGAGGGCAGGAAGGGCGCGCCGCGCGTCACCTGCCGGTAGCCTTCCACGAAGGCGTCGCGCATGGTGCTGATGCGCTCGTGGGGCGTGCCACCCTCCAGCGCCACCGTCGCCTCCGCGTAGTCGAACGAGCGGATCATCCCCGCCACGTCGCGCAGCGCGCTGTACTTCTCCCGGCGGGCGGTGAAGGAGCGCGCGGGCTCGCCTTCGAAGTCGAAGATGATCCACTGGTTGTTGGCGCGCAGCACCTGCCCCAGGTGGAGATCTCCGTGGATGCGAATCTTCTGACCGGAGGGCGGCACCTGCGCCAGGCGCTTCGCGTGCTCGATGAGGTCCTCGCGCCGGTTCTCCAGTTCCGGGTTCTGCCGGCTGGCGTCCGCCAGCGTCACGCCCAGCTCCCCGACGATGGAGGCGCTCCAGCGTTGGAGATCCTCTTGCAACAGCGGCTCCGGAGTGAAGGCCGGGTCTTCTTCGGTCGCCGAGGCGAACGCCAGGTGGAGCTCGCCCAGGCGTGTGCCCAGGTCACGCATCTCCGACTGGAAGCGCGGACCCACGGCGCGCTCCTGGCGCAGCCGGTCCAGCGTGTACTTCCAGCCGTCCGTCGCGTCCGGCACGAAGCGGTGGGCCACCGCGAGCGTCGCGCCCGCCGCCCCTTCCAGATGCAGCGCGCCCAACAGCGTGGGCGTGGCGCGGAACGATGTCTTGGTCGCGAGGAAGCGGCCTACCTCATGCTCTGGATTCACGCCGGCTTCCAGCTTGCGGATGATCTTCAGGATGACCTTCTCACCCAGCACCACCGAGGTGTTGCTCTGCTCCACCTGCAGCCGCCGCACCTCCGGTGACGCGGGGAGCGCGAGCAAGCCGTCCTGACCGCCAATCCACTCGCCTTGCACGCGGCCGGACGCGGACGCCACCTGGCCTCCGGTTCGGATGAGGTCGAAGAGGCCGCGCAGGCATTCATCGCTCTCCAGCGCGTCTCGCACGCCTTCGGTGGAGGGATGGACAGGCAGCAGGTAGCGCTCCGGGCTGCCCAGTTCGTAGATGACCTCCACCACGGCGAGGCTGAACGAGCAGCCGCCCGATTCGACGGCGGCGTGGTCCATCACCGTGACGTGCTTGATGGGCCAGGCCTTGCCGCTGAACCAGCGCTGGTGCTTGAGGTAATCAGGGAGCTTGGTCAAGTCGAGGGTCGTCATTCGAGGCTCCTCACCTGCTGGGGCCTGTCCAGCCGGAACCACAGAAACATGAAGGGGCCCATGGAGAGCTGATACGGCAGCTCACTCACCCGCGGGAAGGGGGTTTCTCCAATCAGCTCCACCGGCACGGCGCCTTCCCACTCGCGCATGTCGAGCACCGCGGGCTGGGCAAAGCGCGACAGGTTGCACACCACCAGAACCGTCTGGCCCTCCCATTCACGGATGAAGGCCAGCACCTTGCGATTGTCCGTCTGGAGGAAGCGCAGGTTCCCCAGCGAGAAGACAGGGTAGCGCTGGCGGATGCGAATCATCCGCTTCACCCAGTGCAGGAGGCTGGACTTCACCCGCTCCTGCGCTTCCACGTTGATGGACTGATAACCGTACACCGGGTCGGCGATGACGGGCGCGTACAGGCGTGCGTAGTCCGCGCGGCTGAAGCCCGCGTTGCGGTCTCCCGTCCATTGCATGGGCGTGCGCACGCCGTTGCGGTCGCCGAGGTAGATGTTGTCGCCCATGCCAATCTCGTCGCCGTAATAGAGGACGGGCGTGCCGGGCAGGGTGAAGAGCAGGCTGTGCATCAGCTCGATGCGCCGGCGGCCGTTGTCCATCAGCGGCGCCAGCCGGCGGCGGATGCCCAGGTTGATGCGCATGCGCGGGTCGGTGGCGTATTCCCGGTACATGTAGTCCCGGTCCTCGTCCGTCACCATCTCCAGCGTCAGCTCGTCATGGTTGCGCAGGAAGATGGCCCACTGGCAGTTGTCCGGGATGTCCGGCGTCTGCTGCATGATTTCGACGATGGGCGTGCGGTCCTCGCGGCGCACCGCCATGTAGAGGCGGGGCATCACCGGGAAGTGGAAGCCCATGTGGAACTCGTCGCCGTCGCCGAAGTACACGCGCACGTCGGCGGGCCACTGGTTCGCCTCCGCCAGCAGCATCTTCCCCTTGTATTCGGAGTCGATGGTCTTCCGCAGGCGCTTGAGGAAGGCGTGCGTCTCCGGAAGGTTCTCGCAGTTGGTGCCTTCGCGCTCGAAGAGGTAGGGCACTGCGTCGCAGCGGAACCCGTCCACGCCCATGTTGAGCCAGAAGCGCATGACGTCCAGCATGGCTTCCTGCACTTCGGGGTTGTCGTAGTTGAGGTCCGGCTGGTGGCTGAAGAAGCGGTGCCAGAAGTACTGCTTGGCCACCGGGTCCCACGTCCAGTTGGAGCGCTCCGTGTCCAGGAAGATGATGCGCGCGCCCTTGTACTGTTCGTCGGTGTCGCTCCAGACGTACCAGTTGCGCTTGGGGCTGTTGGGGTCGCTGCGCGCTTCCTGGAACCAGGGGTGCTGGTCACTGGTGTGGTTCACCACCAGCTCGGTGATGACGCGGATGTCGCGCTTGTGCGCCTCATCCACCAGTCGCTGGAAGTCCGCGAGCGTGCCGTAGTCCGGGTGGACGCCGTAGAAGTCCGCGATGTCGTAGCCATCGTCGCGCAGCGGCGAAGGGTAGTGGGGCAGCAACCAGAGGCAGTTGATGCCCAGGTCCTGGAGGTACGGAAGCTTCTCAATCAGACCGGGGATGTCCCCGTGGCCGTCGCCATTGGAGTCATGGAAGGCACGCAGGTGCAGCTCGTAGATAAGGGCTTTCTTGTACCAGAGGGGATCCAGGTCCATTACGCCTCTCGGGTTGTCACTCGTAGTAGTCGAACGCGTTCTCGGTGCGGCGGAACCGGTGAACGGCCCAGAGGGCCGCAGGCTGCTCGGGCGTCAGGCGCACCTGCACGTCCGGACCCTGCCATAGCGAGCGCTGGTCCGACATCAGCTCGTGCACCTGATACGTCTCGTCAGGGCGCGCGCCCAGCCACTCGAGTGGCACGTGCAGCAGCGCCTCCTGGGCGGCATACGGATCCAGGCTCACCGCCATCAGCACCAGGCTGCCGCCGTCTGGCGTGCGCTTGCCGTAGAAGAGGACTCGGTCGTTGTTCGACGAGAAGAAGCGCAGCGTCCCGTACTGATGCAGCGCGGGGTGCGTGCGGCGCGCGGCGTTGAGGCGCGCAATCCAATCCCGGATGTTGCCGGGCCGGTCCAGGTCCCACGCGACCAGTTGGTACTTCTCCGAATCGGTGTACTCCTCCTTGCCCGGGATGGGGCGGCCCTCGCACAGCTCGTAGCCGCAGTACATGCCCCACACGGAGGAAAGCGTGCCGGCCAGCGCCGCGCGCAGACGGAAGGCACCGGGCCCCGCGTTCTGGAGGAACTCCGGGAGGATGTCCGGCGTATTGGGCCAGAGGTTGCCGCGGAAGTAGTCGGACACCGGCGGCTGGGTGATCTCCTCCAGGTACTCCTGGAGCTCGCCCTTGAAGTTGCGCCAGGTGAAGTAGGTGTACGACTGGGTGAAGCCCACCTTGCCCAGGGCCTTCATCACCTTGGGACGGGTGAAGGCCTCGGACAGGAAGAGGACCTGCGGATGGGCTTCCTGCACGCGGCGGATGAGCCAGGCCCAGAATTGCGTGGGCTTGGTGTGCGGGTTGTCCACGCGGAACGTGTTCACCCCTTGCTTCACCCAGTGGAGGACGACGGATTCCAGCTCCGCCCAGAGCGACTCACGGGCGGGGCCCATCCAGTCGAAGTTGACGATGTCCTCGTAGCGCTTGGGCGGGTTCTCCGCCGTCTTGATGGTGCCGTCCGGCCGGTGCTGGAACCACTCCGGATGTTCCTTCACGTACGGGTGGTCCGGCGAGCACTGGAAGGCCAGGTCCAGCGCCACCTCGATGCCGTGAGCCTGCGCCGTCTCCACGAAGTGCCGGAAGTCCTCCAGCGTCCCCAGCTTCGGGTGCACGGCCTTGTGGCCGCCTTCCGAGGCACCAATGGCCCAGGGGCTGCCCACGTCGTCGGCCGCCGCGGCGAGGCTGTTGTTCTTGCCCTTGCGCGCCGTGCGGCCAATGGGGTGGATGGGCGGGAGGTAGACGGTGTCGAAGCCGAGCTGCTGGATGTACGGCAGCCAGCCTTCCGCGTCCCGGAAGGTGGCGTGGGTGACGCCGTCGCGCTTCGCCGAACGCGGGAAGAATTCGTACCACGCGCTGAAGCGGGCCTTCTCCCGGTCCGCGAAGACCTCCAACACCTTGTCGTAGCGGCGGGCCAGTGAACGGTCCGGATGGGTCGAGGCCACGTCGGCCAGCTCGGGTGCCAGGGCCACGGCGAGGAGGTCAGGGGAGGGGGGCTGTCGCAGCCGGACGGCCGCTTCGCCCAGCACCCGCGCGTCGTCCGGCTGCTTCGCCGTACGGGCACGGGCGACGGCGCCTTCCAGCAGGGCGGCGCCTTCCAGCAACTCGCTGCGCACGTCCCGGCCCGCGTCGACCTTGCGCTTCAGCTCGGACGTCCAGGTCCGGAAGAGGTCTGGCCAGGCCTCAATCGTGTACTCGTAGCGGCCGTTCCGCGTCAGGGGGAATTCGCCTTCCCACCGGTCATTGCCGAGGAAGCGCATGGGCACTTCCTCCCAGTCGGTCTGCTGCGCCCTGGGCGTCACCTGGCGCCAACGGATGACGGCGACGAGGACATCATGGCCTTCCTTGAAGACATCGGCCTTGACGGTGCACCGCTCTCCCACGACGCGCTTCACGGCGTGACGTCCAGCGTCCAGCTCGGGGCTGACTCCCTCGATGAATACGCTTCCGAGTCGTTCAGTCATGGTGGCTGGCGGCCCTTATAGGTCTTGGGTTGTGATTGCCTCGCGGCGAATCGCGGCTGTTGTCGATGCTGGACGCCTTCCGTGCCAGCCGCGTTGGCTCGTCAACGTTAAGGATGGGGGCGGGCACTGCCCACCCTGGAAGGCACAGCGCGCCCGGGTGCCCGCCTGCCGATACTTGAAGCTGGGAACTGCCCTGCCGATTGAGCTATCCGGGACGAACATGGCGCCTCCTTCCTCCGCTGTGCCCCGAGCAAGCGACCCAGCGCTGGACCTGGCCCTCCTCCGGCAGGTCGCCATGGGAAGCCCGCAGGCCATGCGCGACGTCTATGCGCGCTGCGGCGGACGGTGTTTCGCCATCGCGTTGCGGTTGCTACCAACACACGCTGACGCGGAAGAGGTGTTGCAGGAGACCTTCCTGGAGGTCTGGCGGCGCGCCCGAGAGTTCAATCCAGAACGCGGCGGTCTGGAGGCATGGGTGGCGACGATTGTGCGCACGCGCGCCATCGACCGGCTGCGGGCGCAGGGAACCGCGGCCCGGGTGGTGGAAGGGGCCGTGCAGCAGGAGCCTCCGGTCAGCGCCGCGCCCGCCGCGCCGGACGAAGCGGTCAGCCAGGAGGAGGCTCGTGCTCGCGTGGTGGCGGCGCTGGCCCAGCTTCCTCCGGAGCAGCGGGCGGTGGTGGAGCTTGCCTACTTCGAAGGCCTCTCCCAGCGGGAGATTTCCGAGCGCACCGGAGACCCATTGGGCACGGTGAAGACCCGTGCGCGGCTCGCGTTGGAGAAGCTGGGGGCGTTGTTGGAGATGCTGCGCCCCCACGCCTAGCCCCAATGCCGGTCAGTCAGGAACGGCCCTTCTTGCGCTCCGTCTTCGCCTTCGGGACCTCACCGTAGCCGGACACCACGAGCCCGAGCGTCTGGACGAAGTTCACCGCGGCCTCCACGGGGATGCGCGTGGCCTTCACCCGGTTGCGCGCGGGGTCGATGAACACGCCCTGCGCGGTTCCGAAGTCCGCCTTCGTGAGCGTGCAGCCGCGGAAGTTGCTGCCGGTGATGTCCGAATCGCTGAAGTCCGCCTCGGACAGGTCCGTGTCGATGAAGTTCATCTCCAGCGCCGTGCAGCGCAGGAACGCCGTCTTCCGCAGGCTGAGCCCCGCGAAGGTGCAGTAGCGCAGGTTGGAGCCGTCGAAGGTGACTTCGGGGAAGGTGCCCACGTCCGTCCAGTCGATGCCCATCAGCTTGGAGCTTTCGAACCGCACGTCCCGCAGCGATGTCTCCGTGAACCGGGCTCGCGTGAGGTCGCAACCGGTGAAGACGCAGGATTCCATCCGAGTCCTCGTCCAGCGGCTCTCCTGCAGGGTGCAGTTGAGGAACGTGCAGCGGTAGAACTCCTTCCCGCCCAGGTCCGTCTCCTGGAGGTTCAGGTCGGCGAAGGTTTCGTTCTCGAAGCTGTCTTCTTCGTGGATGCGCTGGGTGGCCATGGCGGGCCCGTCACTAACGCCAGATGGCGCTCGCGGGCCAAGTCATTTCGCTCCGGACTCTCTATCCATGACGGACGGTGAAGGCCGCCAGCAGGGGCCCCGCCAGGCGGGTGTTCGCGGGAGACGTCGGTCCTCCTTCGGGAAGCTGCGTGAGGAGCGCCTCCAATGCGGGCTTCATCTCCTCGAAGGCGGCGGTGGCCGCCGCCGCGTTGTCGAAGAAGCGGTGGTAGAGGAGCCAGCCGGTGACGGAGCAGGCGATGGCGTGGAAGGAGCGGGTGTCATCCAACTCGTAGGTGAGCCGCGCCAGGCCGCCGAAGTCCTCATCCCGCGCGATGGTGCCGCCCTGGGTGCCCATCCACCCGATGGAGCCCCCGTCTTCATATGGCCGCCACGCCGCGTCGTCCGCACGTCCCACCATTCCACCCCTTGAAAGGAAACCAGCGCCATCATGCGTGCCCCGGGGCGGACGCTCCAGGACTCCGAGGACTCCGCTTCGTCCGGAGGTGGACGTCGGTTCAGCGCGGAGGAGGTAGGGAAGGGGAGCACGCCGCTGTTCGCGGAACAGTTGCGGCGGGACGGTTTGTGCCCGGCGAGGCGCCGTCCTAACCTGCCATGTCCATGAAGGCGATTCTCGTCTCCCTTTTCCTGTTGGGCTCGGCGCCGGACTCCAGCGCGCCAGCGATTCCGCCCGAAGCGCTCGCGGCGCCTCCTGTCGCGGATGAGTCCCCCACCGCGTGGTCCTGCACCGTGGACACCCTGCGTGCTGGGAAGGAATGCGTGTTCGAGGCGGACCTGTCCGCGGGCGCGCCCAGCGATTCGCAGGACGCATCCAACAAGAAGCTCCTCCAGGACGTGGCCCGCGCGCTGTGCACGGAGGCGGTGGGCAACATCCGCGAGGGCCGCCCGGACGCGACGCTCACCGCGCTTTGTGAGCGGCGCTACATCACCGCCGTGGACCAGTGCGGACTGGAAGGCACGTCGTTCGTGGTGGACGCCAAGGGTCGCTTCGCTCCCGGCGCCCGCTCCTGCTACCGCGCGCTGGCCAACGTCCTTCAAGAGGTGCAGTTCATGGCCACGGTGGCCTCGCCGTGCTGCGAGTGCGCCGCCCGCGCCAACTGCCCGGGCACCGCCGACCGCTGCTATGCCGAGGTCGCCCAGCAGGCCACCGCGCCCCAGACGCAGGCGTGCCTGAGTGACAGGTGCGCGGATGCGTGCGCCGTCGTGCTGCCGCTGCCTCGCTCCGGAGCGCACCCCGCGCCCACCGTCCAGCAGCGCAACCGTTCCGCCAGCCCTGGCTCCGCTTCCCTCTAGGAGTTCCGCCCCATGCGCCGTCCTTCCTGGAAGCTGTCCTCCTGGGCCCTGATGGGCACGTTCGCCGCCGGCTGCGGCGCCTCGCATTCCCACGTGACGTGGTCGGAGGACGCGCCTCACCCGAAGGAGGAGGTGTTCGTCGCCAGGCCTCCGCCGGAGCCGCCCGCGCCCAGCCCCACCTCGGACCCCAAGGCGTTCGCCGCCCGGTACGCCAACCCGTCCGTGTGTGAAGCCGCCGCGCGGCGCCTCCAGGGCGCTTCGCGGGATGAGGCGTGGGATGGCCTGAAGGCCTGCATCGAGCACACGCCCTTCACCCAGCTCAACGCGCTACTGGGCCGCGCCTGGGCGCAGGACCTGAGGGTGCGTCCCGAAGGCGCGAAGCTCATTGCCCGCGTGGTGGCCCAGCGCGGTGGCAGCGTGACGGGCGAGCTGCGCTACCTCCAGGAGAAGCAGATCCCCATCTTCTCGTTGGCCTCCGCCATGGACCGGCCGGACACGTACAAGGGCCGCTACGTGCTGCTGCGCGCGCAGGTCGCGGACCAGCGCTCGGAAGGTGAGCGCCCCACGGTGTGGCTGGTGGAGCAGGCCCTCAGCTCCGTCCAGACGGACGAGGTCGTGGGCTATGGCGAGCGCATCGACTCCGTCACCACGTACTCGGGTGACCTGGCCGGGCAGTCCGTGCTCACGGGGCCAGGGCGGATCGGGGGCTCGGTGAGTACGTCCGAGCGCTCCGGCCGCAACACCACGCGGCGCTTCGTGGAGAACATCTCCGATGAGACGGGCCGCGAGGCCCTCGGCCGTCTGGCGAGCGCCGACCCGTTCCTGGAGACCCGGCGCGACTACGTCATCCTCGCGCGCTTCGACGGTGTCCGCCTCACGTCGGGCGGCGCGGAGACGGATGACGAAGCGCCGCGCATCCCGGTGCTGACCATCGTCAGCTACCACGCGCCGCAGGCGCTCGTCGTCTACTGAGCGGCCTTCGACGCGGACTCGTCGCGGAAGGCCGGCGGCGTGCGCACTTGGTGCCTGGGTGACACAGAAAAAAACGAGGCGCCGGGGAACTTGCCCCGACGCCTCGCCCTGGGAACCGACCCCGCGCCAGTCCCCACGTAACCGTGTGCAGGTCGCGCCCGCGCTACTGCTGGGTCGCACCCGTAATCGTGAAGTGATTCGCCACGTCGCGGCCCGAACCCACTTCCACCGTCACCGGCTGGTCGGGCGTGGTGGAGGCGCTGACGAAGGCGGGCGGCTCGAGGTGCACCGTGAAGGTGCCCGGAATGAGGAACTTGAAGACCGCCTCGTAGGTGCCGTCGCCGTCCTCGTCGGTCAGCGCCAGCCGCTCACTGCTGCCCGCCTCGTTCGTCATCACCGCGTTGAAGTCGCCCAGCGTCACCTGGTGGCCGTCGACCACGGGCAGTGTCACCGTCGCGGCCGTGTCCGCCGTCACGCGGATGCTGCCGGAGGCCGTCACCTCGGCGGACTTGATGACCGGATTCATCACCCACTTGCCCGCGTTGCCCGCTTCCTTGCCAAAGCTCTGGCCGACGTCGAAGTCCACGAGCAGCACCTTCTGCTCGCCTTCGATGGTCAGCTTCTCGGAGAACTTCACCTTCAGCCCGGACGTGCCGTAGCTGGGCATGTGAAGTTGGCCGCCCACCTGCGTGCCCGCGGGCAGGCCGGAGTAGTCGGCTGACGACGCGAACACGGTCGAGGTGCCGTCCTCATTCGCCACCTCGATGTAGCCACCGGTGATGACGAAGCGAAGCTCGGAGTAGTCGCCATTGGGGACCACCGCGTCAGACACCAGTTCAGACGTGGAGTTGGCGAGCTCCAGCAAGCTCACGGTGGCGGGGGTATCACGCAGCACCACGCGGCCACCTTTGCCGTCGCCGCCTTGCAGATAGATTTCGGAGATGGTGACGACAGCGGTGCGGATGTCGTCTCCCGGCGCGTCGGTCAGAAGCAGCGTGACCTTGCCCTCGTTGCCGCCACACGCCATCAGCGGGAGCAGGGCGATGGGTAGCAGGGCCAACAGGGTCGAGCGTAGGCGTGAGCGAAGAGTCATGGTCGGCACGTCCCGGAATAGGGCCCGCTGGAATACCGGGCCGTTCGACACGTAATGACCCGGCCCGGAAACATCCGGCCACGCGACCCTGCAGATGTCGCCGCGAAAGCAGGGGGCTTGGAGGCCCACACCCACTTACGCCGGTGACGTGTCCAGGCCGTGCTTGCGCAGCAGCTTGCGCAGGTACACGCGGTCGATGCCCGCCTCGCGGGCCGCGCGGGACACGTTGCCCTCGCAGCGGTCGATGAGGGCGCGCAGGTAGTCGCGCTCGAAGCCTTCGATGATGCGGTCCTTGGCTTCCTTGAAGGGGAGGTCCAGGGAGATGGGGCGCGTGCTCTCCGGGTCGTCCGAAGGCGGCGGCAGGGTGGTGGGGTCCTCGGGGGGGGAAGGCAGGTCCGGGATGTCCGGCAGCGCCTCGTCGCCCAGGTTCACCACCCGGTCCACCACGTTGCGCAGCTCGCGCACGTTGCCCGGCCACGGGTACTGCGCGAGCAGGGCGCGCGTCTGGTCCGACAGTGCGCTGGGAGGACGCCCCATCCGCTGCAGCACCGTATCGACGAGCAGCGGCACGTCTTCCAGTCGCTCCCGCAGCGGCGGAAGGCTGACGCGGAGCACCGCGAGCCGGTGGAAGAGGTCACCACGGAAGCGCCCGGCCTGCACCGAGCCCTCCAGGTCCTGGTGCGTGGCCGCGACGACGCGCACGTCGAAGGTGCGGTAGTCGTTGGAGCCCACGCGCTTCACCTGTCGGCGCTCCAGCGCGCGCAGCAGGCGGGGTTGGACTTCCAGCGGCAGTTCGCCGACTTCGTCCAGGAAGAGCGTGCCGCCGTGGGCGCGCTCGAAGGCGCCCGCGCGGTCGGAGTGCGCGCCCGTGAAGGCGCCTTTCACGTGTCCAAAGAGCTCGCTCTCCAGCAGCGAGGGGGCGATGCCCGCCAGGTCGGCGATGACGAAAGGCCCCCGGGCCCGAGGGCTGTGCGTGTGGATGGCCTCCGCGCACAGCTCCTTGCCCGTGCCCGTCTCACCCTGGATGAGCACGTCCGACTCGCCCGCGGACAGCCGCTCCAGCAGCGTGAAGAGCTCCCGCATGCGGCGGCTGTTTCCCACCAGTGAGCCGAAGGCGCTGCGCGCGGACAAGGGACGCGCCCGGGGCCGCTCGCTTTCTGGCATCAGCTTCAGCTCGGAGGTGCCCAGCTTGAGGACCGCGCCCGTGCGCACCTCCAGCTCCTGGAAGCGCATGCCTTCGCAATAGGAGCCATTGCGCGAGCCCGGGTCCACCGCGCGCACGCCGCTCTCGTTCACATCGAGGATGAGGTGCTGGCGCGACACCGCCCGGTCCGACAGGAGGATGTCCGCATCCCGGCCCGAACCCACGCGATAGCGTCCCGGCATCAACGGCCAGTCGCGGCCAGCGTCCGGACCCGACAACACCACCAGCCGGGTACGTACCCGTTGGACGCGAATGGCCGGCAACGCATCGGTGCGGACCAGCTCGTCGTCCCCATCCTCATCTCCCAGACTCGCCACGGCGCGGACGATATCACAGCCGCTTTGCGGGGTTGGTCGCCGCATTCCCGGGTTATGCGGTAAAGTTTGAAAGGGGGTGTCACCCGCGATGGCAAGCGCGCCGCGAGAACGATTCGGCCGGTATGAACTTCAAGAGCGGGTAGGCCAGGGCGGCATGGCGGAGACGTGGCGCGCCCGGCTCCTGGGTGCGGCGGGCGTCACCAAGTCCGTGCTCATCAAGAAGGTGCTCCCGGAGTACGCCAACGACGAAGCCTTCGTGTCCATGTTCATCAGCGAGGCGCGCATCTCCGCCACGCTGTCGCACGGGGCCATTGCCCAGGTCTTCGACTTCGGGAAGGTGGACGGGCAGTACTTCCTGGCCATGGAGCTGGTGGAAGGCCAGCCGCTGAACCGCATCCTGAAGCGGGCGCTGCGTTCCGGCTACCACTCCCTGCCGGTGCCCATCGCGGTCTTCATCGCCATGGAGATGTGTCGCGGCCTGCACTACGCCCATACTCGCAGTGACGAGAAGGGCGAGCCGCTGGGCATCGTCCATCGCGACATCTCCCCCGACAATGTCCTCATCGGCTACGAGGGACAGGTCAAAATCGTCGATTTCGGCATCGCGAAGGCGCGCTCCCTGCGCAGCTTCAACACCGAGCCCGGCGTGGTGAAGGGGAAGTACCTGTTCTTCTCGCCGGAGCAGGCGCGGGGGGAAGCGGTGGATGCCCGCACGGATGTCTGGGCCACTGGCGTGGTGCTGTTCCAGATGCTCTGCGGCCGGTTGCCGCTGGAGGGCCAGGTCCACACGGTGTTGCGGCGATTGAACAGCGGCCAGCCGCTGCCCTCGCCGCGACAGGTACGGTCCGACATCCCGGTGGCGCTGGACTCCATCATCCAGCGGGCGCTCGCGCTCCAGAAGGATTCCCGTTTCGAGTCCGCCCATGCGCTCGGGGATGCCCTGGCCGGGTTCCTCTACTCGTCCACCCCGCGTTTTTCGCCCATGTCCGTGGCGTACCTGCTGCGGGAGCTGTACCGCCCGGACCTGGAGGCGCTCGGGATGAATGCCCCGGTGCCGGCCTCCTTCGCGGAGGAGATGTCCATCTGGCGCGAGGCGCCCCCGCTGCCAGCGCCCACGCAACACGGTGTGCCAGCGCTGGACGTGGAGCCGGACTACCGCACCGAGGAGAGCGGGCCCGTCGAGGTGGACGACGCGGAGAAGGAGGCTCCCGCGCCGCGTGCGACGCGGGTGGGCCTGTTCGCCGAAGGCAGCCGCAGCTCCCAGTGGGTGGCCGGTGTCGGCCTGGTGATGGCCGCGGTGCTCGCCGTGGTGGCGGTGACGCGGGTGGGCGCCGACGTGCTGGCCGCCGCCAAGGAAGAGGTGCGCGCGCCCGGGCCACCCGTGGCGCAGCGGATCATTCCGCCCGCATTGCCTCCCGGCCCACCCGTGGCCGCGCCCTCGAAGCCCCCGGCCGCGGAGGAGGCGCCTTCGCGGGCCTCGGAGGCCATGGTCGAGAACGCGGATGACGACGAGGTGTCGGGAAACGCCGACACGCCGGATGACGCAGCCGAGGTCGCGGCCGAGCGTTCCGCCGTGGCGCGTCCGGTCTCCGGAGTGCGGAGCGGCAAGGTCGTTCCGGCGGCTGGCAAGGTCGCTCGAGGACAGACGCGGCAGGCCCAGGCGGCGCTGCTGGGCGCGGCGGGCAACGCCCTGGCGGTGTCGCCGGTGACGGTGGGGCCCGCGCACAGGGTGCTCACCGCCGGGCGCGCCCTCCAGCGTGAGGGCAAGTACACCGACGCGCGGAACTCCGCCCGCGAGTGCGCCCGGCTCGAGCCCGGCAACGCCGAGTGCTACCTGCTGCTGGGGGCCGTGGAGGTGAAGCTGGGGCGAATCGAGGAGGGGGCTCGCAACTACCACCGCTTCCTGGAGCTGGCCCCGTCGGACCATCCGCTCGCGAGCACCGTCCTGCGTATTTTGCAGGAATACGAAGCCCGGTAGGTCGGGCGTCCACGATTCGACGTATTGACTCACCAGGCTCCCCGCCGGGGGCTTGGAAAAGCGAGGGAGCCTCCCGTACAAGGGGGCTCGCATGAAGCGTTTCCGCCTTCCTCGACGCCTGACGCTCCCTGCGCTGCTGATGGCAGCCGCATGTGGTGAGTCTGACTCCATCCCAATCCGGACCTGCGACGTGACGTTGACCTACGCACCGCAGCAGTCCGTGGCGGGCACTGTTCGGGTCATGGGGGAATGGAACAACTTCGCCGCCCTGTCTCAGCCCATGACCGACCGGGGTGACGGCGTGTTCACGCTCCGCCTGGATGGGCTGGAGCCGCGCGCCTACGGCTACCGCTTCGTGGTGGGCGACAAGCAGGAGATGGACCCGGAGAACCCGTACTCGCGCTGGGTTCGCGCGGAGGAGTATTCGCGCGTCATCGTCCCGGACTGCCGCCAGCCCGTGCTGGAGCTGAACCGCTTCACGGTGACGCCCGAGGGCTCGCTGGACGTGGCCGTCTCCTACCTCGATGGGACGGACAAGGCGGGTCCGGCGGTAGATGGCATGGTGCTGTCGCTGGACGGCACGCCCCGGCCGGACGCCTATGACGCCGCCTCCGGCCGTTTCATCCTGAACGTGCAGGGCCTGGAGCAGGGAAAGCACCACGTGAAGGTGGTGGCCAAGGACAGCCAGGGCCGCGAGGCGGAGTCGCTCTATCTGCCGTTCTGGGTAGAGCCGGAGCGCTTCCGCTGGGACTCGGGGCTGATGTACTTCGCCTTCACGGACCGCTTCCACAATGGTCGGCTGGAGAACGACGCGCCGGTGGCGGACGTGGACCCCATCGCCAACTATCTTGGCGGGGACTTCGCGGGCATCACCCAGAAGCTGGAGGAGGGGTACTTCGACGCGCTGGGCATCCGCACGCTGTGGATCTCCCCCGTGGATCAGAACCCCGAGGGGCGCTTCATCGGCACCGGCGGTAAGTACTACACCGGCTATCACGGCTACTGGCCGTCGAAGCCCCGCGAGACGCAGCACCGCTTCGGCTCGCTGGAGGAGCTGCGCACGCTCACTGCGGCCGCGCACAAGCGGGGCATCCGCGTCATCGCCGACCTGGTGCTCAACCATGTCCACGAGGAGCACCCGTATTGGGCGAACCATGCGCGAGACGGCTGGTTCAACACGGCCGCCAGTTGCGTGTGTGGAACGCAGGACTGCGACTGGGAAGCCAAGCGCCTCACCTGCAAGTTCACGGACTACCTGCCGGATTTCAACTGGCGCTCGTCGGACTTCGTGGACCAGTTCGCCGCGGACACGCTCTGGTGGCTGGAGCAGGCAGACTTCGACGGCTTCCGCATGGACGCGGTGAAGCACATGGAGCAGGTGGCCGGGCGCACCCTCCGCGGGAAGCTGAAGGAGATCACCGCGATGACGGGCACCGAGTTCTACCTGGTGGGCGAGACGTACGTTTTCACGGATGGGCGCCCTCAGATTGCCCGTTACATCAGCCCACGCGAGCTGGACGGTCAGTTCGACTTCCCCCTGTACTGGCCCGTGCGCGAGGCCTTCGCGGACGGCAAGGGCTTGCAGCGTGTGGACGACGCCGTGCGCGCCAACGAGGAGGCCTATGTGCCGGGAACGCTCAATTCGCCCTTCCTGGGCAACCACGACGTGGCGCGCTTCATCTCCCAGGCCGCGGGGCAACTGCACGAGGGAGGGAGTGATCCCTTCGGTCCCAACCGCCCGTCCACGGTGGTGACGGATCCGGCCGCCTTCGAGAAGATGAAGTACGGCTTCGCCTTCGTGCTGACGCAGCCGGGCGTGCCGCTGGTGTATTACGGCGACGAGGTCGGCCTGCCGGGCGCGGCGGATCCGGACAACCGCCGCTTCATGCGGTTCGGCAGCACGCTTGCGCCGCTGGAGCGGGAGTTGCTCGACTTCGTGCGGAAGCTGGGGCAGGCGCGCCGGGCGCACGAGGCGCTGCAGACGGGCGCGCGGCGGACCCTGCGCGTGGAGAACGACCTCTACGTGTTCCAGCGCGATCTGCCGAACGGGAAGGGTGCTCTGGTGGCCATCAACCGGAGCGCCGTGGAGCGCTCACTGGTGTTGGAGTTGATGGGAAGCCTGGCCGCGAGCAGCGGCACCTACGTGGACATCTTCTCCGGGCAGACGCTGCAGCTCACCGGCACGGAGACGGTGCTCGTCGTCCCGCCGCGCGGCGTCGCTGTCTACGTGCCCCACCAGGAGTAACAGGGTGGGAATGTTCCGGTGGAGGGGTGGGCCGTCCCCCTTCCGCCGGCGCATCCCACTCAGGACTGAGGGGCCGCCTGCTCGCTCTTGCCGTGCTTGTAGAAAAGCACGAGAGTGTAGCAGTGGAATTCGTTGTCGGATGACTGACACACGACCCGGTCCACAATCTCCAGGTCGGAGTTGCTCTTCAGCCAGCGGGTGACGTTCTCACCCAGCTCCTCGCGCTCCTTCGCCTTGGTGGCGGAGAAGACCTTCACGCCCGTGAACATCGCCTGCCACTCCTTGTGCGGTGCTGATTCAGGACAATAGGAAGTTATCGCACGCGTCGTTCCGGGGTGTCAAAAACCCGGCTTCCCTGCCATGGGGATGTTGATCGTCCATGCCTGGGGGTTTGCAGTCTGCCGCCCGTGCCTATGTTGCTCGAGTCGCACCGGATTGCGCGGGGCGCTCGTGGCAGGGGGCCGCGAGCGGTGGCGGAGTGGGGAAGGGGGAAGGCCCGTGGACATGAAGACCAAGAAGGACCTGGCCGTAGACTTCATCAACACCATCCGGACGATGGAGCCCTCCGCGCTGAATGCGCTCATCGTCAAGGAGGCAGGTGAAGAGCTGGCCCAGTTCTTCCTCAATTACAGTGCGAATCTCATCTCCAAGGACCCGTCCCGGGTGCTGGAGAACACGTCCTCGCTGATGCTGATGGGGTACCTCATCCGGACCTACGAGGAGAAAAACACCCAGTCCACCCAGGGCACCTTCCAGTCCTACGCGTTCGCCTGAGCCGCCGGCAGGGCGTTGCAGGCTCGACAGGGCTCGGGGGAGCCTGTTAGGGAGCAGCGCCCATGCTCATCGACATGCACGCCCATTCCCACCTGTCCAAGGGTTGCGAGCTGGACCCTCGCGCCGTGTTGGAGCGGGCCGCCTTGTTTGGCCTGGACGGTGTGGCCTTCACCGAGACGAACACCCAGGACGGCTGTGACGAGCTCTTCGAGATTGGCGCGAAGTCGAAGCTCAAGGTCTTCGTCGGGCTGGAGCTGGTGACGGATCGTGGACAGTACCTGTGCTTCTTCCCGAAGCCGGAGCTGGCCCCGGAGCCGGTGCAGATGTGGGGCAGCAACCGCGAGAAGCCGTGGAGCGCCGCCGAGTGTCTTCCCAAGGTGAAGGCCCTGGGCGCCGCCATCGTCGCCGCGCGGCCCTATGACCGGGACTCGCAGAATCCGGCCATGGACTTCATCCGCTCCCTCGGCGTGCTGAGCGCCGTGGAGGGCTACAACGCCCGGGTGAAGCAGACGTCCAATGACCTGGCCGTGGAGGCCGCCGCGGCGCTGAAGCTTCCCTGTGTGGGGGGCAGTGACGCCCGGGGTTCGCTTGACGAGGTCGGCCGGGGCGCCACGCTCTTCAAGCGGCCGGTGCAGACGCAAGCCGAACTGGTGGCCGAGCTGCAGAAGGGTGATTTCTGGCCGGTGATGGCCGGCGACCTTCCCCGGCTTACGCGCCCGGGAGAGGCCCAGGCCGCGCGCAAGTCCGGTGGTGGCGGCCGGGGTGGTGGTGGCAAGCGCCGCCGTCGTTAGCCGGCGCTCACCGAAGTCCGCTCAGGGGGCGACCGGGTTGCCGCCTTCCTCGGCGCGTGCGAGGCGTCCGTCCGTGAAGAAGGCGCGGCGGCGGCCCCCGGGGTAGATCCACTCCTCGTGCCTGGCCGTGCCTTCCAGGGAGCGCCGCACCGTCTCCGGCGGGCCCCAGGCCATGCGGGCCGCGTCCGTGGACATGTTGGCCACCAGTCGCTTCTCACGCACGGCCTCCTGCACCGCGGGCGGCAGCGCGTCCAGCGTGGGCTTCAAGTCCCGCGCGGACAGGTACTTCTCCAGCTCCGTGCGGAAGTCCTCCGGACGGTCCAGGTTGGGCGGCATCACCAGGATGAGCGGCGGCGCGTTGGCGGGTGCGCCGGCTTCCGTGAGGTACACCCAGGGCCAGGCGCGCGGGCTGTAGAGGACGCGCTCGGTGATGACCCAGGAGGTGGGGAACTCCACGCGGGTGATGCGCAGCTTCGTCCCGGCGGGGAGCACGCGCTCCACGGCGCCCGGGTTGATGGGGGCGCCCTTCGAATCGTCGAGGAGCCGTACGTCCTCGGGGGCGTAGGGCGTCAGCAGGCGCTTGGAGGCGTCACCGAAGAGCGGCGTGACGTTGCTGGAGACGCGGAGGTACTGCTCCGCCTCTGGGCCGGAGAGCGTCTGGTTGAGGGAGGTCCGTGCCTCGGGCGGCATGCGCGTCTGGGACGCACAGCCCGCGCCAAGCACGGTCAGCAGGGACAGGGACAGGATTCGGAATGAGGCGAGCGGCATGGCACCTCCGCGGGGACAGGGCGCGGCAGGTGTCCTGATTAGCTCACCGGGCTGGCTGCGTCAGCGGGGATGGTTCCATCGCCTCGCGCTTGCCGCCGCGGCATCCGCGCTGAGGCGGGCAGATGGGGCCGCGGCCATGCGGATCCGCGACGAGCAGGAAACGGCCGAGCCCGCGGGTGTCCGTCAGCTCTGGATGGCCACACAGCGCGCAGTGACGGGGAGGACGCTTGGAGGGAGGGAAGGGCACGGGGAGTGAGTGTGCGCCGCTCCCATGCCCGGAGCGAATTTTCGGCGGGCCCGGCCCGGGTGGGCGCGGGCCGGGGACTACTTCTTGTCGCCCGAGGCCGCCGGCGCGGGGGCCGGAGCGGGTGTGCTGGGAGCGCTGCTGGCCGGCGAGGACGCGCTCGACGACGAGGAGGAGCTGCTGCTCGAGGAAGAGCTGCCGCCGTCCTTCTTGGTGGAGCTGTACAGGTCGGAGTACCAACCCCCGCCCTTGAGGACGAAGCTCGAGCGGCTGACGACCTTGGTCATCGACCCCTCGGCGCCGCACGCGCCGCACGTGGCAGGGGCGGGGTCGGAGATCTTCTGCAGCACGTCGATCATCTTTCCACAGCTCTGGCAGGAGTACTCGTAGATGGGCATGGTTCTCGGTGCCTCGTCAGGGTGTTGAGTCAGCGGGAGCCGGCCAGCAGCTGCTTGCGCAGTCCGTCCGCCAGTCCCAATCGCTCGAAGGCGCGGAAGACGAGCTCGGAGGGGGCGCCGTGCTTGCGGGCAACGGCATCCGCCAGTTCGTGCAGGTCTCCGGCATCGTGCAGGACGTCGCCGACGAGCCGCTCCAGTTCCTTGCGGAGCGTGTCGGCGAACTTCTTCTGGATGCCCAGGTCGGTCAGGTACTTCTCGCGCCCGAGCAGGTCCAGCCGGTGCGTCAGGTGGGGCGTGGCCAGGGCCTCGCGGCGGAAGCGCTCGCGCAGGGCCTCCACGTCCTCCGTCAGCGACAGCATGGAGACCAGTCGCTGCAGCTCCGACGGGCTCAGGCCCAGGGCCCAGGCCACGCGGCCGGCGGCGCCCCGCTGGGTGGTGAAGCCGTCCAGCACCTGGCGGCGCTCCTTCTCCACCATCGCATCCATCAGCGCGTGGTCCCGGAGCACGTTCTCCAGATCCACCTGCGTCAGCTCTCCCCGCGCGCCATTGAAGCGCTGGGACAGGGCCCGCAGCAGCGCGAAGCGGTGGTCGGCGGCCTCCATGGCGGCCTCCACGACGGGCTTGCCGGTCAGGCGCGTCAGCTCCATGAAGGACGCGCGCGGCGCCTCCACGCGGGTGAAGCGGCCCCGGGGGCGCGGCAGGTCCCTGCGCGAGAGGGCGGGCTCCTCGGCGAAGTCGGCGGGCGAGCCCAGGGTGTCCTCCGTGGGGGCGCGCTTTCGCGGGGCGATGCGCTCCTTGACGGTGGCCTCCAGGTCCTCCTTCGCGGCCTTGCCGCCCTTCTTCCCGGCGGACACGTCCATCGCGGGCGGCGGGGCGAAGGTGAGGGAGGGCTCGGCGGGAGCCGGCGCGGGCGGCGGCGTCTTCTGATCGCGCACGTGCGCCAACTCGCGGGCGACCTCGTAGAAGCCGCACGCCTGACGCTGCGCGGCCACGGAGGGCTGGGTGCCGTTGAGGATGTCGACGACGGCGAAGGGCCCCAGGGGGGACACCTCGGGTTCGCCGTCCGTCAGTGCGCGGACGCGGAAATCATCAGCCTCGGCCAGGAGGGCCAGCGCCTCGCGGACCTCGGGTGCCGGGGCGGGTGCCTTCGCGCGCCGGCAGAAGTCCGAGACGGCAACCGCCACGGGGGTGGGGACGTCGTCGGGCTGTCGTCTTCTCTGCCAGGGACTGTTCATGAATGTCGCGGAAAAATGCTCGTTTACGAGGGCCGATGCCTCTATCTTCGCCCACAGACAAGTGTCAATGAGCCAGTCCGATTCCAATCTAAACAGCCTACGGCGAGTGCAAGTCGCGGGGACGAGCGGACGGGAGGGGAGGCGTTCCCCGGGGCCGCACGCCAAGCGTTGCGGGGAGGATGGGACGGGAGTATCAGGCCCGCCGCGTCCGGAGACCAACACCTGTTGGTGACGTTTTCTTCTCCGGCGGGGCGCCTTTGTTGGGAAATGGCCGGGTCGCGAGAGTTGGCCGAATTGGTTACAACAAGAGCGGAGGGCGAGGCAGCGCGGGCCTCCACCCAAGTGCGCCCGAGGCATGGCGCGGACCCGCGGCGACTTTGAAGGATTTCTCATGAGCAACAGTCACAGCCATCACCACGACGACCACGACAAGGACGAGGGGCTTGCCCGCTACATGGCCCAGCACGGCCTGAAGAGCACGCGGCAGCGCAGCCTCATCATCGACACGTTCTTCGCGGTGGGAGGCCACCTGTCGGTGGAGGAGCTGTGGAACAAGGTGCGTGAACAGGACACCAAGGTGTCCGTCGCCACCGTTTACCGGACCATGAAGCTGCTCAGCGAGTGTGGCCTGGCCCACGCGCGCAACTTCGGGGACGGGCAGACGCGCTACGAGGCGGCCGCGGGGCGCGACCACCATGACCACCTGGTCTGTACGCGCTGCGGCACCATCATCGAGTTCGAGAACGAGCGCATCGAGGCGCTTCAGGACGCCGTGGCCCGCAAGCACGGCTTCAAGGTGACGTCGCACAAGATGGAGCTGTACGGCCTGTGTCGTGACTGTCAGCGGGCCGGGTCGGCCGCCTCGGAGGCCTGATCTCCATGTCCCGCGTGCTGCTACGGGGTGCCGTCGTGGCGCTGGTGGCGCTGGCCGGCTGCCGGGGCACCCGGCCGGTGGACGCGGGGTACGCCTTCCTCAACGCGCTGGCGCTGCCGTCGGTAGGGCCCACGCCGCACGACGTGCGCGCGCTGGACGGGAAGGTGGTGCTCGTCTCGTTCTTCGCGACGTGGTGCTTCCCGTGCCTGGCGGAGATGCCCACGCTGGAGGCGCTCCAGAAGGACTATGGCCCCCGGGGCTTCCAGGTGGTGGCGGTGGGCATGGACCTGGAGGGGGAGAAGGTCCTGGCCCCCTTCGCGGACCACTATGCGCTGCGTTACCCGGTGCTGGTCGCGAACCAGGCGATGATTGAGGGCCACAGCGCCTTCGGGGCCATCCAGGGCCTGCCCACCACCGTGCTGTTGGACCGCCGGGGCCGGGCCGTGGCCGGCTGGCATGGCGTGGAATCCCACGCCGATATGGCGAAGGCCGTGGAGAAGCTCCTGGCCCAGCCCGAGTAGCTCCCCGGCATTGCTACAGGCCTGGAGCGGAAATCTTGCGGGGCAGGGGGCCACTGGTACGGTCCTCCACGCTCATGACGGCGAGGCGAAAGTTCCTGTTGGTAGCGGTAGGGGTGGCTGCGGCCCTGAGCCTCGTGTCCGTCGTGGACGCGAAGGGCTTCCGCCGCTACCTCTCGCTCCGGCAGGACGTGGAGTCGGTGCAGGCCCGCAACCGCTCCCTGTCCGCCCAGAATGAGGCCCTGCGCAATGAGATTGCCGCACTGCGCAAGGATCCGGCCGCGCTGGAGCGCGCCGTGCGTGAGGAGCTCGGCTTCGTGAAGCCGGGCGAGCTCGTCTTCCACCTGGAGTCCCCATGACGTCGCTTCCCGAGTTTCCGTCTCCCGGAAGGTTGCTGCGTCTCGCGGTCCGGTCCATTCCCGCCGCGGCCTCGCTCGCCACGTTCATCCACCTGGCGCGCGGCGGCTTCCGGGGGTTGAACACCCTGGGGTGGACCGAGGCGGCCCTGGTGGGCTGCCTCCTGGTGGGCATCGCCGTGGCCGCCTGGCGCCGGGCCATGCGTGGCGCGGTGGGCGCAATCGTCGACCTGCGCGATGACCTGGACCTGGGCGGCACGCTCATCTCCGCGGCCTTCGTCGTGGTGGCCATTGGCGGCGGGGACTTGTTCCCCATCGTCTACCTGCTGATGGCGTTCCTGGTGGCCTTCCTGCCGCGCAACGCGGGCCTCACGCTGCTGGGCGTGGCGCTGGTGTACGACGCGCTGGTGACCCTGGGCGGTCCGGTGCCCAACGCCACGGGCTACCTGACGCACGCGGCCTTCCTGGCGCTGTTCTCCGGCCTCTACCACCTGGTGCTGGCGGCACGCATCGCCGCCGCGCGCCGGGCGGAGAGCGACGCGGTGCAAAAGCGCATCCGTGAGGTGGAGGAGCGGGCGCGCACCTTCCGGCTGGTGTCGTCCGGTACGCAGGACAGCTTCAGCGGGATGAGCTCGGACGAGAAGTGGCTGGTGGCCTCGGTGAAGGAGATCGAAGGCGCCGTGCAGGCCGCGCTCGAAATCGCGGAGACGGGGCTGCGCACGTACACCTGCGCCGCGTTCCTGCTCACTTCGGATGATCGGAGCCTCAAGCTGTACGACTGCCGCTCCGGCTCCGAGCGCGTGCAGCGCGAGCGCTTCAACGCGGGTGAGGGCATCATCGGCGGTGTGCTCAAGCGCCGCGCCCCGGTGCGGATGAACTCGCCGAACGGGCTCAAGGGCGTGACGCACTACGAGGGCAGCGGCCCCGCGGTGCAGGCGCTGCTCGCGGTGCCCATCCTGGAGGCCAGCGGACTGGTGCGCGGCGTGCTGGTGGCGGACCGGCTGGCGAACGAGCCCTTCAGCGACCAGGACGAAAAGCTGCTGTCCACCATTGCCGGCGAGGTGCTGCGCTCCATCGAGGTGGAGCGGGTGATGAGCTACATCCGCAAGACGCGCGACGAGAAGGACCGGTTCTTCCGCGCCATCGAGGAGCTCAACCGCGCGGGCAGCCCGGACCAGGTGTTCGTGGCGGTGCTGGAGAGCACCCGGCAGCTCGCGGGCCTGGACTTCTGTGCGGTGACGCTGGTGTCCGAGGTCGACGGCAAGCGCATGCACCGCGTGGTGCGCATGTCCGGCGTGACGGCGCAGGGCCAGGCGCTGTCCGGCCAGAGTTTCGAGGACAACAACGGGCTGGTGGCCAACGTGGTCCGCTACGGGGCGCCGCTGCCGGGCCGCGACATCAAGGCGATGGACCGGCAGATCATCTTCGACGACGAGACGCAGATTCGCGGCCTGGGTGCGCTGAAGATCTTCCCGCTGGTGGCGGGGGACCGCATCCTGGGCACGCTGGTGGCCGGCTCGCGCAAGAAGGCCGCGTTCGAGCAGGACGTGCTGCGGATGATTGAGGTCATCGCCATCCAGGCCGCGCAGGCGGTGCTGCGCGCGCAGCTCTACGAGCAGATGGAGCGCATGGCCACCACGGACGGCCTCACCGGCCTGTACAACCACCGCACCTTCCAGGCGAAGGCGGACGAGGTGCTGGCCCAGTCCCGGCGCTACCAGCGCAAGTTCTCGCTCATCCTCACGGACGTGGACCACTTCAAGAGCGTCAACGACACCTACGGCCACCCGACGGGCGACCAGGTGCTCAAGGGCGTGGCCCGCATCATCAAGACGATGGCGCGCGATACGGACATCGTCGCCCGCTACGGCGGCGAGGAGTTCGTCATCATCATGCCGGAGACGGACGCCAAGGGCGCCTTCACCATCTCCGAGCGCATCCGCGAGGCCGTGAAGGCGGAGGTGTTCCAGACGGAGATGGGGCCGCTGAGGATCACCATGTCGCTGGGCATCGCCACGTTCCCCGACAGTGCCATGGAGAAGCAGCAGCTCATCGACCTGGCCGACCAGTGCCTCTACCACTCGAAGCGCAACGGCCGGAACCAGTCCGTCACCGTGGACATCATGCAGGGAGGGCGCAAGCAGCTGAAGGCGGCGAACGCGTCCTGAGTCCTTGATGCAGCCGGGGGCCGCCCATGACGCGCGGCCCCCGGGCGTTGCCTTCAGCGGATTACAGCGAGCGCAGGAACGTCAGCAGCGCGTTGCGGTCCGTGCTGTTCATGTTGGCGAAGTTGTTGCGCGCCGCCTGGCCCTCGCCGCCGTGCCAGAGGATGGCCTCGGCCAGGTTGCGGGCGCGGCCGTCGTGCAGGTAGGCCTCGCCGCCGCTGACGCCCGCCGTCAGGCCGATGCCCCAGAGCGGGGCCGTGCGCCACTCCGCGCCCGTGGCCTGGCCGTCCGGCAGGTTGTCCGCCAGCCCCGCGCCCATGTCGTGCAGCAGCAGGTCCGTGTACGGGCGGATGGTCTGGCCGCGCAGCTCCGCGTGCGGGTGGAACTCGCTGGTCGTCAGGGTGGCCACGTGGCACCGCGCGCAGCCCGCGTTGTTGAACAGCGTCTCACCGCGCAGCGCCGTGGCGTCGCTCAGGTCGCGGCGCGCCGGCACGCCCAGCAGGGAGATGTAGCGCGTGAGCTTGTCCAGCTCCGTGTTGGCCAGCTCGGTGCTGGTGCCGGTGCAGCCCTGCTGCGATGGGCCGCAGTCCAGCGATGGGTACACGGAGGTGGTGACGCCGATGTCGCTGTTGAGGGCCTCGGCCACCTGGTGGCGGACCGTGGCGGTGCTGGCCTTCCAGCCGAAGCGGCCCAGGCGCGTCACGCCCGTCTGCGGGTCGCGCACCGGGTGCATGCGGCCGGAGATGCCGTCTCCGTTGCTGTCATTGGGGTCCGCCAGCGCGGCGATGGCCGACTCGGGGATGGCCTCCAGCAGGCCCATGCCTACCAGCTGCGGGGTGATGCGCGCCGAGTAGTTCGTGGGCGTGTTGTTGGTGAAGCCGTAGTGGGGCCGGCGCAGCTCGAACCGGGTGCCGTCCCCGTAGGTGCCGGAGCTGACGGTCCACCCGGTGATGCGGGCCTCGCCCTCGGGCGTGCCGCTGGTGCGGCGCGGCTGCAGCCGGTAGCCGAGGAACGGGTCGGCGGCGCCGTTGGCCTGCCCCACCTTCACCACGTAGTTCGTCAGCGTCGTGTTGTTGCCCGGAGGCAGGGCGCGGCCATTCTGCACGTGGCAGGCGACGCAGGACGGGGCGACGTAGTTTGGGCCCAGCTTGCCCTGGTGCTGCGTGAGCGCGGGGTTGCCCGGTTCGGAGTGGCTGCCATCACCGAAGTTCGTGTGGTGGATGCGGCGGCCTTCCACGAAGGGCTGCGCGCTGACCGGCGCCAGGTTGTTGGCCATCTGCAGGAAGCGGTTGTCGGGCTCGTTGGACTGCGGCGAGCTCAGCGTGGTGCGGCCTCCGCTCCAGCCCGCCTGCGGCATGGGGATGGAGTCCCGGATGGAACCCGTGACGTCGAAGGGCACCACGCCGCCCGAGCCGACCATGTAGAGGTACGTGGTGGCGTAGTAGTTGAAACGGCCTTCCACCGGTTGACGAAGGAAGACGCCCACCTCCAGCTCCATTCGGTCGCCCACGCGGATGGCGCGGCCTTCCTTGGCGTTGAAGTTGACGCTGGACGTGAAGTGATAGTCATTCACCGGGGTGAACTGGGCATTGTGGAAGTACTCCGCCACGGTGCCGAGTCCGCGGAAGAAGGCGCGGAAGTCAGGGCGCTCGTAGGGATAGACGGTGTGTAGGTTCACCGTGATGCGGTTGCCGCCCTTGGCGACCTCGTCGACGATCTCGATGGAGTGCGTGCGCGCCTGGAAGTAGAGGGGCAGGTAGTGGTCGTACGCCTGGAACATGTCCTCGCGCGCGTGGCGATCCCGGACCCGGTCGCCCACGCGGGTGATGATGGCGGAGGCCGTCTCCTGGACCGTGGTGGGCTCCAGCGGCGTGGACGTGGTGTACAGCGGGACGATGGGGCCCAGGGGGGGCGTGCCCGCGTCCGTGGGAGGCGGCGGCGTGCCCGCGTCGGTGCCCGCGTCCGGCGGGGGCGGAGGCGGGGTCGTGTCGGAATGCGTGTAGCGCGTCCACGCCGTGTCACGGGCACAGTTGCAGGACTCGTCCCAGTACGTGAAGGAGTAGTCGATGGTTTCGCCCGCGGACAGGCCCGTCACCGTGTACTGGTTCCGGCCGTTGACGATGCCCATCCGATAGTTGAGCTGCCCCTGATTGTTGCGGACGTAGTGGATGTCCGCCCAGGCGTTGGTGTCGACGTAGAAGACGGCGGACGCGCCCGACGGCGTGACTCCAAAGGTGGCTGCGAACGCGTCGCCCACCAAGAGGGTTGCGACCAGTACGACAACGGCCATTCCTGCTGCTCTGTTGTCCATCGTTGTCCTCTCCAAGCGAACCACTCCGGGCGCGGATTGGGGAGATTCTCCATCGTCCGAAGGAAGTCCGATTCTGAGGCACGAGGGCGCGAATTCCTATGGAGTTCGTTAATTCGTACTAATCCTGTCGGCTCCGAGACGGAGTCTCGGCAGGGCCTTCCTCGGTTGACGCGATGGGCCAGTCGTGGCGTGGCGCGGAGCGTCGTGGATGGCGGAATCCGTTGCTCCTTCGCTGCGGGCATGGTGGATGCGAGGCAGGAGGGTGACCCTGGTACCGCTGGCAGTGACGACGAGCACGAAGGTGGACGCGGCGCTGGTGCGCGAGGCGCGTGCCGTGGCGGCGCGGTGGGGTGTGCCCTTCCTGCCTCGGCGCGCGAAGGAGAGCGTGGCGCCGTGGCTGGGGACGAAGGCGGCGGCGCTCTTGGTGGTGGGCGGTGACGGCGTGACGCTGTGGGACGCGGAGGGCTCGTTCGGGTTCCACGCGGGCATGGCGCACCTGCGGCGGATGCGGCTGCGGGCGGGGGAGCCGGATGCCTTCGTTCGGGTGGCGGAGCTTCGCGCCGGGGACTCGGTGCTGGACTGCACGTTGGGGCTGGCGCAGGACGCGATGGTGGCGTCACTGGCGGTGGGGCCCTCGGGGCGCGTGGTGGGGCTGGAGCGGAGC